>NZ_ALIY01000218.1:0-39778 GCF_000283035.1 Actinomyces sp. ICM58 | reverse complement strand
GCCACGGGATGGCAGCGCGTGGATGGGACCTGGTACCGCTTTGCCGACACGGGTCGCTGGCTCGGATAGCATTGCAACGCCGTGAATGGGTGCGGGGGTGACCGAGGGGGCACCCCCGCACCGCATACACCCGCCCAGGACGGGGTGCTGACGCCCCTTCCAATCAGCCGCTCATATTCTGATCGGCCGGGCGAAATGTTCGTATTTCGGGCTCGTCACAGGTTGGACATATGCCGAGAAAATTGCCGAGAAAGCTATCGAGCGCCAGAGGAAGAGGACTAGTCTTGAGAGAGGAACGCCACTGAGGCGTGAGCGTTCCCCACCACTAGTTTTCGATCAAGTGAGGCACAGATGTCCCATCGACGATTCCCGGCGCTGACGCTGATAGCGGCCGGCGTCCTGGCCCTAACCACGGTCTGCATCCCAGCCGCCACCGCGGCAGGCTCGGGCGCGGCGGCCACGACCGGGGCCCTCCAGCCCTCGACGGTGCTTGCCCCCACCATCGATGTCCCGACGACGAGGCTCGACATCTCGCCGACCTCGACCGCACTCTCCCTCGGTCAGTCCCTCACCTTCGACGCCGCATACGACTCTGGGCCCGTCTACCCCGGCGACGTGGAATGGGCATCCTCTAACGGCTCGGTCCTCACCGTGGACCAGAAGGGCCGCGTCAGCGCGGTGGGCCTCGGCGAGGCGACGATCACCGTCACCGACAAGAACGACGCATCACTCACCTCCACCTCAACGGTCCAGGTCCGTGAGGTTTCCGAGGAGGCCGGCATCGAGCTGTCCACCTCCGATGTCTCCGCCGTCGTCAACCACAGCGTCTTCCTCAACGCCCTCCTCTCACCCTCGCTCCAGGGCAGTACCGTCACGTGGAACGTGACTCCCTCCTCGCTGGGGAGTATCAATGCCCGTGACGATGCATCCGCCGCAGAGTTCTGGGCCTCGCAGCAGGCCGGAACCGGCACGCTCACCGCGACCGTCACCAACGCGGCGGGGACGGCCAAGACGGTTAGCGTCCCCGTGAGCGTCCAACCCGACCCGCGAGGCGACTTCGTCACGAACGACGATGGCGTCCTCGTGGAGTACAGGGGCACAGATCCGAACATCCGGATCCCCGAAGGCGTCACGGGCATCGGCTCCAGCTTCTCCTCAATCGCCCTCGACTCGGTCTGGGTGCCCGCCTCCGTGCGCACCATCGACGACCGCGCGTTCTACGGAACGGGCCTGAAGGAGATCACCTTCCAGGACGACGACGAACATCCCTCTCAGCTCACCGCCATCTACGGCGAGGCCTTCTCGATGACCGCCATCGAGACGCTGACTCTTCCCCGATCCGTCGAGACCGTCCTTCAGTCCTTCGAAAACATGGGGAACCTGACGACCGTGCGCCTGGGACCCAACCTCGGCCCCGACCAACTCGTGGGAGACTTCCGCTACACGCCGAAGCTGACGAACATTGAGGTGGACCCCGCCAACGCGAACTACACCAGCGACGAGGGGGTCCTGTACACGAAGGACCACTCACACCTCATCGCCTACCCCTCGGCGAAGAACGCCGCAGGAAACTACCGGATCCCGGAGGGAACCAGCGCCATCGACGACAACGCGTTCGAGAACGCGCAGGTCTCCACCGTCACGATGCCCTCCACGCTGCGCACGATCGGCGCGCAGGCATTCGCGCACTCCGACCTCACCCAGCTCACCCTGCCCGACGGGCTTCGCAGCGCGGGCACCTGGGCCTTCGCCTACACCACCAACCTGACCAGTGTCGACCTGGGCGGCATCACCGCCCTACCCGACGGCGCGTTCATCGGCTCGAGCTCGCTGGCCGACGTGAACTTCCGCCCCGACCTCGCCGCGCTCACGACGATCGGTGAGGACGCCTTCGACTGGACGAGCCTGACCTCCGCCATCCTGCCCGACACGGTCACGACCATCGCGGACAACGCCTTCGCCAACAACAAGTCGCTCACCTCGCTGCACCTGAGCGCGGGCGTTACCTCCATCGGAGCCACGGCCCTGGGCGGAACCCCCTCCCTCGCTACCCTGAGCGTGAGCCCCGCCAACGCCTCGTACTACGTGACGGACGGAGTCCTCTACGAGCACGCCCCGGCCGGCCCCCGACTGGTGCGTTACCCGCCCGCCAAGCCCGGGAGCGAGTTCGAGGTTGCCGCCGGCACGACCTGGATCGGCACGTGGGCCTTCGACGGCGCCTCCTCCCTCACCCGCGTCGTCCTGCCCGAAGGGCTCACGACCATCGACTACGGTGCGTTCTACGGCTGCACAAGCCTGACCGACATGGCCATCCCCGAGTCAGTGGAAACCGCCAGGGGCGTGGTCAACACCGGTCTTGACACCGTCGAATTCGGCAGCCAGATGCGCGAAATCTCGATGACCGCACGCGAGTACCGCATGGCCCCCCACCTCATCGTGCGCGGCGGCGTCAACGGCGAGTACTACACCGACGGGGAGGCCTCGAACGGGCGCCCCGAGAGTGCCTTCTTCGGCGAAGGCATGACGACCGTCGCCATTCGCTCCAAGGGGCCGAAGGTCGTGGTCCTGCCCTCGACCCTCACCCAGTTCGAGCTCGACCCCTTCTCCGCCAAGGGCTTCAAGTCCGACACCCAGGTCTACGTCGCCGCCGCCGAGGGATCGTCCGCCTGGAACGTCGCCAAGGCCGAACTGGAGAAGGAGGGCATCGACCAGTCGCACCTGCACGCCTACGTGCCCGCCACGATCACGCTGTCGGGCTCCGGCATTGACCAGGCCGATGAGGGCTACGCGTGGACCGGTACCCCGGGCACAGCCCTCACCCTGACCGCCACCGTGAGCGGTGCCGTGCCCGACGGGCGCGAACTGCGCGTCACCCAGGTCGACGCGGACGGCACCGAGACCCTCATCCAAGACTGGAGCGCGATGGAGCAGGAAGGGGAAGCCTCGAGCCTGAGCGTCTCGTGGACCCCCAATGCCTCCGGCGCACACCTGCGCGTCGAGACCCGCGACATCACGCGCGTCGTGCGCTCGACGAGCCTGAGCGTCACCGCCGCTCCCGCGCCCCAGCCCACAGCCGGAACGTGGCAGTGGGGCGCTCACGGCTGGTGGTACCGCTACGCTGACGGCACCTACCCGGCCAACGAGACCCTCGTGATCGACGGCCAGGTCTACCGCTTCGACGCCGCCGGCTACATGCGCACCGGCTGGGTGCGCGAAGACGGCACCTGGTACTACCACGCCGCCTCCGGCGCGCAGGCCAGCGGCTGGTTGCTCGACGGAGTCTCCTGGTACTACCTGACCCCAGGCACGGGAGCCATGGCAACCGGCTGGCTCAAGGACGGCGATTCCTGGTACTACCTGAACCCTGCCTCCGGCGCCATGGTCACCGGCTGGCTCAAGGACGGCGATTCCTGGTACTACCTGAGGCCCGGCAGTGGAGCCATGGTCACCGGTCGCGTGTGGATCGGCTGGCGCTGGTACACCTTCGCCGACAACGGCCAGTGGATCCGCTAGCCACCCGGGCCGCGAAATCCCAGCGTTTTCACAGGTCCTTTCAGTGAACCCCCAAGGAACGCCCCCTACGGTAGGTGTCATCACAAGGGAATACGGCACGGGCCACGCGGGCCCGGGACCTGCCGACGAGACACTACTGAGGAGTCATCTGGGAGTACTTGCACTGTGTTGATGGGATACGCCGAGGGGCCGACCGCCAGGTCGGCCCCTCGGCGTCTCTGCGTCGGGGCGCCCCGGTCGACTCCGTCGACTCCGAGCGGTCAGCACCGGAATCAGCGTCAGGCATGAATCGGGCGGCGGCCCGTCAACCGTTGATTTTTCGACAGGCATACTGCACAAGTGGGAGAAGGTACTCATAATTGTGGTGGCGCCTCCAGCGCCTGGCTTGTATCCCACAGTCGTCAACGAAGTGAGACTCAGATGACCCATCGACCACCGTCGGCGCTCGCGCTCTCCCTCGCGCTCTCCCTCGCCGCGACCACCCTTGCCGCCCCGGCCGCACTCGCGACCGGCGGGGGAGTGGGGCCAGTACCCGGCGCCACCCAGCCGGCTCCGGCCACCCCCGCGCGCCCGGCCTCGTCCAGCGACACCCCGACAACGATCATCGTTCAGCTCGAGGACGGCACCGTCGCAATCCCCAGGTCTAGGCGCGCCTTCGGCCTGTCCACGCAGAACACACACGACGAGATGAGGGCGCGCATCGCCGCCGCCGTTGAGGGGGTTGTCCCCGGCGCGAAGGTCACCACCGTGCGCGACTATACCCACGCGCTCGACGGCTTCGCCATCGAGGCCCCCGCATCGGCCCTCTCCACGATTCAACAGGTCGAGGGCGTCAAGGCGGCGTTCATCGAGGGCACCCACAAGCCGATGGGCAGCACCGCCGAGGGAAGCGGCGCACCCGTCCTTGCTAATGCCTCGTCCCTGGCGATGACACGCGCGAACCAGGCCACCCAGAAGGGCGACGGCCAGGTCATTGAGATCATCGACTCGGGCCTGCAGACGGACCACGACGCTTTCTCCGGCTCGATGGACGGTGTCGCCGTGCGCATGAGCCAGGCCGATGCCCAGGCCCTTACGGGCATACTCCCGCACGGCGGTGCCGGTACGTACCTCAACAGCAAGATCCCCTTCGCCTACGACTACGCCGACAACGACGCGAACGTCGTGCCGACCTCCACCAAAGACATGTCGCACGGCACGCACGTCGCCGCGATCGCGGCCGCCAACGGAGGAGAGGTCCGAGGAACCGCCCCCAACGCGCAGATTATCGTCGCCAAGGTCGTCCACGACGCGGACGGCGTCATGGACGACAGCGCGCTGCTGGCGGCCCTCGACGACGCCCTCGTCATCAAACCCGACGTCATCAATATTTCACTCGGAGACGACGCGGGCATGAGCAGTGACGCCGGTAGCATCTTCGCCGGAGTGTACGAAAAGCTCACCGACGCGGGCATCACCGTCAACGCCGCGGCCGGTAACGCCTTCTCCAACGCATACGGCAACAACAGCGGCCAGAACAAGCCTTTCGCGACCGACCCCGACACGGGCACGCTCGGCGAGCCCGCCTCCTACCAGTCCACCCTGGCCGTCGCCTCGGTCGACAACCAGGAAGCACTCTCCTACGTGAGCCTGAACGACCGGACAATCGCCTACCGCACCGCCCTGGACGGTCAGGGCCAGGCCGTGCCAGGCCTGCGTGACATTCCCGAGAAGAGCTACCGCGTCGTCGACGCGGGCGCCGGCGGGGGCGACGAGCTCGACAAGTACGCGGGCACCAACCGGCTGAGTCTTGCCGACGCGATCGTCCTCGAAGACAAGGGAGGCACCGACACCCGGACCGGCACGGCGATGACCGACGAGCTCAAGGCCTCGTACCTGACGGGATTCCCGTCAACGCCCGCGGCCCTCATGATCGCCGACACCGACGAGTCCGACACGCCCTACCAGTCGATCCTGGGCGCCACCACCACGATGCCGACGGTCACCATCACCAAGAAGGACGGCGAGGCGATCCGCCAGGCCCTGTCCGCCGCGGGCGGTGCGGACGTGTACCTGAGCGTCACGCACTCCGGCATCGTGCTGGCCTCGAACAACCCGACGGCCTCGGAGTTCTCCGCGTGGGGCGTGACCCCCGACCTGAGGCTCAAGCCCGAAATCGCGGCCCCCGGCGGCGACATCATGTCCGCCTACCTCGGCAACCAATACCAGCGCCTGTCGGGCACGTCGATGGCCTCCCCGCAGGTCGCCGGCATCAGCGCCCTCGTGCGCCAGCGTCTCGCGGCCGACCCCGCCTTCTCCGCCGTGAGCGCGACGGACAAGAACGCGCTCGTCACCAACCTCCTCATGGGAACCGCCCACCCGCTTATCGACGTCGAGGCGGGGGACGGCACCTACTACTCGCCGCGCAAGGTCGGCGCGGGCGCCGTCGACGCGCTCGCGGCCACCACCGCGGCCGTCTACCCGAGCGTCGTGGGCGCCGCCGATCCCTCCCGACCCAAGGCCGACCTCGGCGACGGAACGACGGGCTGGACCTTCCAGGTGCGCCTGACCAACCTCTCCGACGCCGCCCACACCTACACGCTCGGCGGCCAGGCCCTGTCCGAGATGGTCGAGGAGGGGCTCTTCGCCGAGCACTCGCAGAACTGGGCGGGGCAGGGTATCTCCCTGACCTTCACCGGGGATAGCCTCGCCGAGGCCGGGGGCACCCAGCAGGTCACGGTCCCCGCTGCATCGACCGCGACCGTGAGCGTCACGGTGACCCCAGAGGCCGAGTTCGCGGCCTTCGCCGCGCAGAACACCCCCCAGGGAACCTTCATCGACGGAGCCGTCACCTTCACGAGCGGTGACGAGACACCGAGCCTGACCGTGCCCTACCTGGGCTTCTACGGCTCCTGGGGCGCCCCCAGCGTCTTCGACGGCAAGTGGTCGGACAACGAGACGACGCCCGTGCACGTCTACCGTTCCGCGCTGGTCAACGCCCACTCGTCCATCCCGTTGGGGTCGCTGAACCCGATGTCGGAACAACAGGACCTGACGGCGGTCACCACGATCAACACGCAGCGTCTCATTATGTCGCGCGCCCCGTGGGCGCAAGCCCCCAACACGGTCCTTCCGATGACCGGTATGCTGCGCTCAGTCCCCTCAATGACGCTGACCTACCGCAACTCTGCGGGGCAGTCTGTGCGCTCCTACACGATCAACCGCGTGCGCAAGTCCCTGTACGACCTCGAGTCCGGCTGGACGAAGCCGGGTGAGTTCTCCGGTGAGGATCCCGTCTTCGACGGCTACGACCAGTCCGGCAACGCCCTGCCCGACGGCCGCTACACACTGACGATCGAGGCCGCGACGGACGGTCCGTCCTCGCGCAAGCACCAGATGAGCTACGAGTTCACGCTGGACACGCAGGCCCCCGTCATCTCCAACCTAAACGTGAGCGGCGAGGGCGACGCCCGCACGGTGTCCTTCGATGTCACCGACGCCTCGCCCGTGGCCGCCATCGACTTCTCCGAGAGCCCCGACTCGGTCTACTATTTCCGCAAGCTCGTCGAGGACGATGGACAGATTCAGGCCGACGGCACGCACCGCTACCACTTCGACATCCCTGTCTCAGAGCTCACGGCCGCGTGGGCGCAGGAGGGACGCACGGACGAGGCCCCGGCGGCCCCGTACCTGTTCGCCTGGGACTGGGGCACCAACCGTGCCGTGCAGGAGGTACGCCTCCAGGGCGATCCGACGCCTGCTCCCGAGCCTGCTCCCACCCCGCAGGGTGGCCAGTGGGTGAGCGACTCTGTCGGCTGGTGGTACCGCTATGTGGATGGCACCTACCCGGTGAGCCAGACGGTGCAGATCGGCAACTCCACGTACCGCTTTGGCGCGGATGGCTACATGCGTACCGGCTGGGTGAACGAGGACGGCGCGTGGTACTACTACGACGCTTCGGGCGCTCAGGCGAGTGGTTGGGTAAAGGATGGTTCATCCTGGTACTACCTGGACCCGGCGACCGGACAGATGGTGACGGGATGGATCCTCGATGGTCCGACCTGGTACTACCTGACGCCGGGAAGCGGTGCGATGGCTACCGGCTGGGTGAAGGACGGCTCCGCCTGGTACTACATGGCTCCCAGTGGCGCGTTGACCACGGGTTGGGTCAAGGACGGTGGCTCCTGGTACTACCTGAGCACCGACTCCGGCGCGATGATGAAGGGCTGGCTACAGGTTGGCGATTCCTGGTACTACCTGACCCCCGGCAGTGGTGCCATGGCGACCGGCTGGCTGAAGGATGGTGGCTCCTGGTACTACCTGAGCACCGACTCCGGCGTGATGTACACCGGCGGGCACTGGATCGGCTGGACCTGGTACCGATTCGCCGATTCGGGTCAGTGGCTCAGCTGACGGCCCGTGCGCGGGCCCGGTGCCCACTGCGTTGATGGCCGTGCCGCCCCCTCTAGAACCCGCCCCCCGGACATGCGTCCGGGGGGCGGGCCCGTGCTAAGGAGGAGCTCGAGGCTATGATCGTGGCGCGTCAACGCCCGGATGTAAAGTCCCAGAGAATTCCCAGGTTACCTGTGGGCTCCCACAAGGTTGGCTCCTTACAGTAGGGGTCGTACAAGGGAAGACGGCACGGGCCACACTGGCCCGGTAGCGCCGACGAGACAATTCATGAGGAGTCATCTGGGAGAACTCGCACTGTGTTGATGGGATATGCCGAGGGGTCGACCGCCAGGTCGGCCCCTCGGCATATCTGCATCCAGGACGATCAGTGGTGCAATCGTGTGCGAGTGCTACATGTCGTTGGCGTGCTGGCCTCCGGGTCTGCGCTGCTCAGTTTGTGCGGCGGAGTGCGGTGAGCACTCTGCGCTGCTGAGTTTGTGCAGCGGCGCCTGCGCTGTGGATTTTCTACGGCGGAGTGCGTGTGGCGGAGTTTCGTGTGGTGGGGCCTGTGGTACTGAGTGTGGTGAGGAGTCTGCGCTGTAGGACCGCCGCTGTTTCGGATGTGTTTCCCAGCGCCCACCAATTTCGCACGTAATTCCCCCACGACTGCTTCAAAGATTGAATTGTGATCGTTGGAATTGCAACGTTTCTAGGTGTTGTTGAATGTTCCACAGTCGAATTACGTGCAATTCTGTGGAGCCATGCCCGGCAGGTGCGATCTTTGCGTTCGCCTGCTAGGCCTCGCGTGTTCTGGATAAGACGTTGTCTTCTGGATAGGAACGGAACATCTGGATAGGAACGGAACATCTGGATAGGAACGGAACATCTGGATAGGTTATTTTCCTATCCAGAAGCCGATAACCTATCCGCATCGTCGTTTCCTATCCAGTTCGTTGGTCCCCGGCGCCTTCGGTGGTCTCTGAGGTGGTGGTACTGAGGGGGTTGTGCGCCATGCGAAGCCCTCTGACGGTGTGTCGTCGGCGTGTCGCCGCCCTGCGTGGTGCAATGTCCCCATCTCGGCTCTCCTCGAGCAATTCCGCATGCAATTCCCGTCAACAATCTTGTTCGTCTGTCTCAGTACGTATCGCCACGTCACTTGTGTTGTGGAATTGCATGCGACTTTGTGTAGTGAGGCCTGCTTGTGCTGAGGGCTTTGCTGCGGCATAGCCGACACTCATGCGCCGCTCCGTTAACTGGCGCCAACATCGCTGGTCGGGGTGTCGTGGTGTCTACAGTGCGGATCGTCGAGGTGAGAAATGCCGGAGTGCGCTGTGGCAGGTGAAAAAGCCGGGGCGCGCCGGGCTCCACGAGAGAACCCAACGCGCCCCGGCCTCGTCGGTGAAAGGGCGAGCGAGCTTAGAAGCGCTCGACCCCCGCGTCCCAGGCGGCGCGCATGGGGTTGGCGTCTGCGACCAGCTGATCGAAACGCAGGTCGGCGATGTCGATGACCTCACCGAGCGCGAAGCGGGCCTCGCGGGCGGGGGAGTGTTCGACGCGGCGCCAGCCGGACTCGAGCAGGTGCTTGCGATCCACCACATTGTCCACGCAGATGACCAGCGGGCGGCCGAACTTCGTGCGATAGGCGGTGGCCAGGGCGCGCAGTTCCTCGGCCTCCTTGTCGGTCAGCTCGCCGATCGACAGATTCGAGGTGTCCGCCAGCGACTGCTCGTCGCCCTGCCCGTCCAGGACCAGGGAAACAATGTCGGCATACGAGGCGATGAGCTCCTCCGCCTCCTGCGGCGTCGCCGACAGGACCGCGTCCTCGAAGGAGGAACGAAGCTCGGACACGGACGCGAAGGGACGCGCTTCCCATGCCCGCTCGGCCGGCCACGTCTTCGTCGTGAACATCTTGGAGAAAGCCGACACGAAAGCCTGCCGATCCATCTCGTTGACGTCGTCCAGGTTGATCTTCTTGCCGTCCACCACGGCCACGTCCGGCGAGGCGGGGCGTCCGATGTGGAAGAATAAGAGGTTCAGGATGATGGCCGTCAGCGAGCCGATCGTCACGCCGGAGCCGAAGATGATCTGCAGCCAGGACGGCATGACCGACACGATGCCCGGCTTGAGGGTCACGAGGAGAGCCAGGCCAATCGACGTGGAGACGATGACGGCGTTGCGGTTGTCGCGCAGGTCCACCTTCGACAGGGTCTGGATGCCCACGACGGCAACGTTGGCGAACATCGCCAGCGAGGCGCCGCCGATGACGGGCTGGGGGATGGCCGCGACGATGGCCGCCGCCTTGGGCAGCAGGCCGAGGACGATCATGAAGACGCCAGCTGTCGTGACGACCCAGCGGGACTTCACGCGGGTCAGGCGCACCAGGCCCACGTTCTGCGCGAAGCAGGTGTAGGGGAAGGAGTTGAGGACGCCGCCCAGCAGGGTCGAGAGGCCGTCGGCGCGCAGGGCGTTGGCGATGTCGCGCGGGGCGATGCGCTTGCCGACGACCTCGCCGGTGGCGAAGACGTCGCCCGTGGTCTCCACGGCGGTGACCGCCATGACGATGATCATCGCGATGATTGCTGTCAGCGAGAACTTCGGGATGCCGAAGTAGAAGGGCGTCGTGATGGCCACCCAGCTGGCCTCGCCGACGCCAGAGAAGTCGGTCTTGCCCACCGCGAAGGCGACGGCCGTCATGATCAGTAGGCCGAGGAGGACGGACAGGGTGCCCATGAAGCCCTTGAAGAGGCGCTGAATGATGATGATGATGGCGATGGTGCCGAATGCGAGGCCGAGAGCCTCGTAGGTTGCGGTTGTCTTGGCGGCGTCGTCGGCGGCCTTATCGGCCCAGGCGACGATGTCGCCGGCGGACACGGAGATCAGGGTCGTGCCCATGACCGTCAGCAGGGTGCCCGTGACGATGGGCGGGAAGAAGCGCAGGAGCTTGGCGAAGAAGGGGGCGACCAGGAAGACGATGAGGCCGACGGCGATGATGGAGCCGTACATGGTGGCCAGGCCGGTCCGCGGGTCGGCGCCGGGGGGTGTGGCCGCCGCGCCAATTGCGATGAGGGGGGAGACGGCGGTGAAGGTCACGCCCTGGATGAGCGGGAGCTTCACGCCGATGAAGCGGCCGATGCCGGCCGACTGGATGATGGTGGCGATACCGCAGGTGAGCAGATCGGCGTTGATGAGGTGAACGAGTGTTTCATGGTCGAGCCCGAGGCCAGAGGCGATGACGAGCGGGACGACCACGGCGCCCGCGTAGAACGCGAGGACGTGCTGAATGCCGAGGATGGTGAGTTTTCCAAAGGGAGGGACTTGATCGACGGGGTGGGGAGCGGACGAGGGGCTTGATGCCATCAGGGTCTCCTGGACCTTTATCCAAGTGGTGTTAGGGACCCCTCTATTCTCTGTGATCGGAGTGATGATTTTACGAGTTATTTAAAAAGTGTGGCGTGCGCTATTGCGCGTGGGCACGCTGGGGGAGTGGGTAAGGGGGTGGACGTCATGTGCGCAGGCGGCGTAATCTCGCGGATTGTCTGACCTGCGAGGATGCGGCAGGGCGGGGGAGAGGGTCGGCAGTGGGGTGCGCTCCCGTCTCGCGGGGTGAACGCGCGGCATCACAACGGGTGCGCGGAGGGGACGAGACCGGGGGCTCCTTGCGCAAGCGCTGCACTCGGTTGGCGGACGGGGTACCGAGGGGACGAGGCCGGGGCTTGGGGTGTCGTGTAGGCCTGGGCGGTGGGTGGCGAGGAATCGGTTTGTTAGCCCGTGCGGACTCGGTGCGTGGGCGGATCCGAGGAGGGCATCCGTTACCGAGAAATACGCCGGTGATCGCGTGTTTGCGGCTCTCGTCGTGCTGAACAGATGGCAAGTTTATGTGACCGCTGTTACATTATTGGACGTTTTTGGGTTGAAATGCGAGCAATTTTCGTGAATTCCGCGAAATATCGCCCTAAACCCGGCGAAAACGCCAGAGATTTCGTAGTGTGTCATTCGTGGCCACGACAGTGGTAACCAAGAACGAACAGGAATGAGGTTTCTCAATGTCCGTGAACCGTACCGAGCTTGTTGCTCAGATTGCCGAGCGTGCCGACCTGACCAAGGCGAAGGCTGACGAGGCCCTGGCCGCTTTCCAGGCCGTCCTCGTTGAGTCCCTGGCCAAGGGCGAGGCCGTCAAGGTGACCGGCCTCCTCTCCGTCGAGCGCGTCGAGCGCGCCGCGCGCACCGGCCGTAACCCCCGCACCGGCGAAGAGATCAAGATTCCCGCCGGCTACGGCGTCAAGCTCTCCGCTGGCTCCACGCTGAAGAAGGCCGTCTCCAAGTGACGCACTGACGACAGCAACCTGGGTGTGGGGTGCGACCTGACGGCCGCACCCCACACCCATACCCGCGTCGCCTCAGTGGGAGAGCGCAGAAAGCGTCCCCGACCCGATTGATTCGGGCCGGGGACGCTTCTGTGGAGCACGCCGTGAACGTCTCCGCGCTTACGCGTCCACCTCTTGCGTCGTGCTCATCTGCAGGAGGGGGTGGTGGCAGGCCACGCGGTGCGTCTCTTCCGTGAGGAGCGGCTGCATCTTGCATTCCTCGCCGGCGAAGGGGCAGCGTGGCCGGAAGCGGCAGCCCTTGGGCGGGTTGACCGCGCTCGGGGGCTCGCCCGTCAGCTTGATCGCCTGGTCGTCGTGGGAGAACTCAGGGTCGGGCACGGGGATCGAGTCGATGAGCGCCTTCGTGTAGGGATGCTTCGGGTTCTCGACCACCTCCTTCGCCGGTCCCTCCTCGACGATGCGGCCCAGGTACATGACGCCGATGCGGTCCGCCATGTACTGGACGACCGCCAGGTCGTGGCTGATGAACAGGTAGGACAGGCCCAGCTCGGCCTGCAGGTCCTTCATAAGGTTGAGCACCTGAGCCTGCACCGACACGTCCAGCGCGGAGACGGGCTCGTCCGCCACGATCAGATCGGGGGCCAGGGTCAGCGAGCGGGCGAAGCCGATGCGCTGGAGCTGGCCGCCCGAAAACTCATGCGGGTAGCGGTCCAGGATCTCTTCGGTCAGGCCAACCTGTTCGATGATCTCCATGATGCGCTCGGCCATCTGACGCTTGTTGCCGGTCTTCTGGATGCTCATGGGCTCGGCCAGAATCTGGTCGATACGCATGCGCGGATCCATCGCCGCGTAGGAGTCCTGGAACATCATCTGCACGTCGCGGTGGATTCGCACCGCGTCGCGGCCCTTGAGAGTCGCCAGGTCGCGCCCACCGAGCTCGATAGCGCCGCCCGAGGGTGGCTCCAAGCCCGCGATCAGGCGCCCCATCGTCGACTTGCCGCAGCCTGACTCGCCCACGAGGCCGTAGGTTTCGCCCTTCTTCAGGGTGATCGAGACACGGTCGACGGCGGAGACGACCCCCTTGTCGCGCTTCAAGAAGCCCGATCCGGAGGACGCGTACTCGCGGGAGGCCTCCTTGACGTCCAGGAGAACCTCGTCAGTGTCCTCAACCTCCCCATAGACGACCCTTGCACCCGGCTCGGCCACTGCCTCGTCGATCGGAGCGGAGCCCTCGAGCTTCGCCTGAAGCTCCGCGGGGGACTCGTCGCCCTCCTGGACGGGGTGGAAGCACGAGTAGGTGTGGAAGCCCTCGCCCGACAGATCCGGATAGCGCTCCACGCACTCGGCTCCGGCCCACAGGCAGCGGGAGGCGAAACGACAACCCACCGGCAGATTCGTCAGCGAGGGGGGAGCACCCGGGATCGAGAACAGCTTCGTGCCTGCGGCGAGCGCCCGCTCGGGCAGTGCCGCCATGAGCGAGCTCGTGTAGCGGTGCTTCGGCTCGGTGAAGAGCGTCTTGGTGGGTGCCGTCTCCACGATGCGACCGGCGTACATGACGGCCACGCGATCCGTGTGACCGGCAACCACGCCCAGGTCGTGCGTGATGAGGATGACGCCCATCTGGTACTCGTCGCGCAGCTCGTCGATGAGGTCGAGGATCTGCATCTGGGTTGTCACGTCCAGGGCCGTCGTGGGCTCATCGGCGATGAGGATACGCGGCTCGCACACGAGGGCCATGGCGATCATGACACGCTGGCGCATGCCGCCCGAAAGCTGGTGCGGGTAGTTGTTGATGACGATCTCGGGACGCGGCATGCCCACGCGCTTGAGGATCTCGACGGCGCGCTCAAGCGCGTCCTTCTTCGACATCTTCTTGTGCACGCGCAGCGGCTCACAGACCTGCAGGCCGATCTTCATGGTCGGATTCAGCGAGGTCAGGGGATCCTGGAAGATCATGCCGACCTTCGTGCCGCGCAGCTTGCGCTTGGCGTGCAGCGGCATCTTCGTCAGGTCCTGCCCATCGAGGTAGATGGAACCCGAGGAGACGCGGCCTCCCTGGGGGAGCAGACCCATGAGCGACAGGGCGGTCATCGTCTTGCCGGAGCCGGACTCGCCCACGATGCCCAGCGTCTCGCCGGGGTTAACGTGCAGGTCGACACCCGAGAGGGCGTGGACCACGCCGGAGCGAATCTCAATGTCCGTGTGGAGGTCCTGGATGTCCAGGAGCGGAGAGTAATCCATAGTAGTTCTCACCTCTTGCGCAGTCGAACTTCGAAGGCGTCACGCAGGCCGTCGCCGATAAAGTTGAACGACAAGACCAGGATGATGATGAGGACGCCCGGCGGGTAGAGCAGCCACCAGTTGCCCGAATACACGTGCGACTGGCTGTTGGAGAGCATGGCTCCCCAGTCGGTGGCGGGAGGCTGCGCGCCCAGGCCAAGGAACGACAGGTAAGCGACGTAGAGGACGGCGTCGGCGACCTGGAAGGTCGCGTTGACGATGACGGTACCGATCGTGTTGCGCACGATGTGCGTGCGGATCGCCCGGGGCATCGACCCGCCCATGCCTCGCATCGCGACGACGTATTCGCGCGTGCGCAGGGACAGGGCCTCGCCTCGGATCAGTCGGGACGTGCCCAGCCAGGACAGAGCCGACATGATGATGATCAGGACGGGGACCGTCGGGGGGATCATCGTCGCGATGAGCATGAAGAGGAACAGGACGGGCACGGACATGAGCGCGTCAACGATGCGCATCATGATCGCGTCGATCCAGCCCCCGACGAAGCCCGCGATCGCGCCGTACAGGGTGCCGATCGTGGTCGCGATGATGCCGGCGAAGAGGCCGACGATGATCGAGGTCTGTCCGCCCTTCATGAGGCGGCCGAGCTGGTCGTAGCCGACCATGTCCGTGCCGAGCGGGTGCTCGGAGGAGGGAGGCAGCGCCGAGTTCATGAGGTCGGTGTGAACCTGGTCGGTCACGTAGAAGAGTGGACCGATGAAGGAGAACGCCAGCAGAATCAGGAGCATGCACACGCCGAAGACGGCGAGCCGGTTCTCCATGAAGACCTGCAGGCCCTGGAGCTTCGTGGACTTGCGGGCGGTGCGCGCCTTCGCTGGCGCGGTGGGGGTGGCGGTTGCTGTGCTCATTTGGATCGTCCTGCCAGTCGGATTCGAGGATCGGCAATGGCGTACAGGAAGTCAGCCAGGAGGGCGCCGATGACGGTCGCGAAGGAGACGATGAGCGCCACGCCCAGGAGGATCGGATAGTCTCGCCTGCCGGTGGCCTGGTAGTACAGGTAGCCCATGCCGTTGAAGTTGAAGAGCGTCTCGATGACCAGGGCGCCACAGAACATCGCGGGAATGTACAGGCCGATCATGGTGATGACGGGGAACATGGCGTTGCGCAGCGTGTGCACGAAGACGACGCGGAACTCCGACAGGCCCTTGGCGCGCGCCGTGCGCACGTACTGTTCGTTGAGGTTATCGACCATCGAGGAGCGCACGTAGCGCGCGTAGGCGGCGATTGTGCCGACAGAGAGGGCGCACACCGGCAGGATCAGGTGATCCCACTGCTCCCACATGACGGACAGGCTCTCTCCCTGTGGGGCGTCGTTGGGCAGGATGGGCCACACCTGGGAGAAGAGGACGATCAGGAGGAGGCCCGCGAAGAAGATGGGCGTCGAGTAGGCCAGCAGACACGCAATCGTCACGATGTAGTCGGGGGCCTTGTTTCTCTTCACCGCCTGCCACACGCCCAGGGGAACCGCGATGATGAGGGCCAGGATGGTGGAGAGCAGGGAGAGGAAGATGGTGCGCGGCAGGCGGGCGGCCAGCAGGTCGTTGACGGACTGGTTGTGCTGGTAGGAGTAGCCGAAATCGCCGTGCGCAATTTTGGTGACGTAGATTTTGTATTGCTCGAGGATGGGCTTGTCGTAACCATTTTCGTGGTCGAAGGCCGCGAGCTGTTCTTTCGTCGCGTCCTTGCCCAGTGCGGCTCGGGCGGCGCCGCCCGGCTGGGACTGGAGCAGGATGAAGGTGATGATGGTGACCAGGAAGACGACGACGACTGCCTGGCCGAGGCGTTTGAGAATGAATTGAATCATTGCGAACTCCACAAGTTGGGGGCAGGCGCCCGCGCGAGAGCGGGTGCGGGCGCCTGCCCCGTGAGGCGGTGGGACGAGCGCTTACTTAGTCCCGTCGGTCTTCCACGCCCAGTCCTCGGGCCAGGTGTCACCCGTGGCGTCGAGTTCTCCCAGGTCAATCGTGTTCTTCACAGCGGTGATCTGGTAGTACGGGTTGGGCATCCACAGGACGGGGAGGTCCTCCGCGAGGAAGTCGTTGTACGCCTGGAGGGCGTCGGGTGCGGTCGAGCGCGTCGACTCTTCGATGAGCTTGTCGGCCTCGGGGTTGGAGTACTGACCGAGGTTGACCGGCGCGTTGGTCGCGAAGAGACGCTCACCGGAGGCGTAGATCGGGAAGCCCCACGAGGTCTGGGATCCGAAGAAGGACAGGTCCCACGTGCAGGGGGTCTCGTCGTCACATGCCTGCGACGCACCGACCGAGTCGGGAACCTCGTTCATGTCGATCTTGATGCCGAGCTTGCCGAACTGAGAGATGATCTCTTCGAACATCTGGTGCGTGGAGACGAAGCCCGACTGGGAGATGAGCTTGAAGCTTAGGGCGTCGCCGGCCTCGATGCCCTCGCCGCACTGGCCCTCGCCGGTGCCGGGGTTCTCGCAGGTGGTGGAGCCGTCGGGGACGACCTTCCAGCCGTGGTCCTCGAGGAGCTTCTTGGCGGCGTCCGGATCGAACTTGTAGACGCAGCCTTCGGTGGTGCCGACCTTATCGGCGGCCATGGGGACGGGGCCGCAGGTGGGGGAAGCGGTACCCGACCAGATCTTTTCCGACAGGGTCGGCTGGTCGATGAGCTGCTGCATCGCCTGGCGGATGTACTTCTGGTTGATGTACTTCGAGGCGGGGGCCTGGGGTGCGAAGTTCAGGGCCAGGTAGGTGATGGTGTTGCCCGCCCACAGGTAGACGTTGTAGCCCTTGCCCTCGACGGCGGAGCGCTGGTTGTACTGGGCGGCGGGGATGTAGCCGAAGTCGATGGCGCCCGAGCGAACGGAGTTGAACTCGGCGTCGTCACCGGTGAAGGCCTTGTAGATCAGCTTGTCGATCTGCGGCTTGTCCTTGCCCCAGTAGTTCTCGTTGGGGACCAGTTCGAGGCCCTGGTCGGGGGTGAAGGAGGAGAGCTTCCAGGGGCCGTTCACCGTCTGCCACAGGGGGTTGGTGGCGTAGGTGGACAGGTTCTTGGCTTCGCCCTGGAGGTATGCGAAGACCTTTTGAGCGCCCTCGGGGGTGCGGTCCAGATCGGACACGGCCTCGTCGGCGCTGGTCTTGTCCCAGGCGTGCTGGGGGAGTAGCGCAACCTTGTTGATCTGGTTGTCAATGAACCAGGCCGGGTTGAAGGCGTCGGTGGTCGTGATGGAGAAGGTGTGCGCGTCCTTAATGTCGAGGGAGGCACCGTCGGGGAAGAAGCCTTCCTTGTAGGAGGCCCACTGGTCCTTGTTGTTGGTGACGAGGTTCCACCAGAACTCGATGTCGCGCGTGGAGACGGGCGTGCCGTCGGACCACTTCGCGTCGTCGCGCAGGGTGATGGTGTAGGTCTTACCGTCCTCAGAGACCTCGGGAACCAGGCCCAGGGACTTGTCGAGGTTGATCTTGTAGGGGGTATCGGAGGAGGACTTGTAGGCGAAGAGCGGACGGTACATCGCTTGGATGAACTGGCCGTTCTCACCCTGCGTGTAGCCCTTGGCGGAGATCGGGAAGATCCAGTTGGGAGTACGCGAGGCCATGGTGACCTCGTTCTTTCCGGTCTCCGAGGTGAGCGCACGGTTGGTGCTACATGCGGACAGGCCCATGGTGGCTACCATGGCGAGAGCCGCGCCGGCGGTGATCCACCGCTTTAATCTGAGGTTCATGACTGCTCCAAATCAACGTTGATCGGGGACTCTGACGGAACGTGGTCCCACCAGATGACCCTCATCATATGACATTTTCGCCGCCAACGTTGCCGCTTTTGGCAAAATTGAGAATGTTACGAAAAAATAACGACGGATTTTGGCGAAAGAAGTAGCAAACTTTCGCCAGTAAGGCATAATTGGTCCTGTCCTCAACGTTGAGCACCGTGTAACATTGCGGTTACTAAGAATCTATCAAGGGAGGTGTCATGGCGGCTCATGATGTCGATGAGACCGTGTTGACGCTGATCGGTTCCGGCCAAGCGGACACCAGACCCGCGATTGTCAAACAAACCGGACTCGCCGCCTCGACGGTCTCCGCCGCCGTCTCCCGCCTCGTCGAAGCGGGCGTCATATCAGAGACGGACGAATCGGTGTCCACGGGCGGGCGCAGGGCCCGCCGCCTCGTCACCTCCGACGGGGTCGGCGCCCTCGCCCTCGTCGAGCTCGGAGCCCACCACGGCCTCGTCGCCCTCACCGACCCGACCCAGGGCGTGACGCACGCTACCAGCTTCCTTGTCGACATCGCGAGCGGACCTGAAGCGGTCCTTACCGCCGTCATGGAGGAAGTCTCGCGCCAGGAGAAGGCGGCCGGCGTGCGCGTGGGGGGCCTCGCCCTGGCAGTCCCCGGCCCCGTCGATGCCGAGCGCACGCGCGTCATTCGCCCGGCCCGCATGCCCGGATGGGATGGCATCAATGTCGCCGAGGAGGTGGCCCGCCACTGCGGCCTGCCCGCCATCATCGACAACGACGCCAGGGCCGGAGCCATCGGCGAGTCCGTCTACCGGCGCCGACTTGTTGGGGTTGCTCCCATCGACACCCTCATCTACGTCAAGGCCGGCTCTGCGATCGGAGGTGCCTACCTCGTCGACGGCGTCCCCCTCGTCGGCCAAGGAGGCCTGGCCGGGGATATCTCGCACATTCCCGTCGACGCGGCGAGCGGGCGACCCTGCAAGTGCGGCAACGTCGGATGCCTGGAAACGATCGCCTCCGCCGACTCGATCCGAGCCGACCTGGCCGCCGCGGGCCTCGTCTACGAGAACAACGCCCAGCTCCTGGCAGCGGCCCGAGACGGCGTACCGGCCGTGGCCACCGCCATTCGCCAGGCGGGCACCCTCCTGGGCCTCAGCCTCGCCCACCTCGTGTCCTTCCTAGCCCCCCAGGGCGTCATCCTCGGCGGAGCCCTGTCCGCCGTCGACGCCTTCAGCGCGGGCGTGCGAGCCGCGCTCCACCAGTCCTGTCTTCCATCCATCATGGAAGACCTCGTGATCGAATCATCCCGCTCCGGACGTGACGCCGCGCTCTGGGGCCTATCGACACTCACGCCACAAAAGATCTCAAAGGAGAATCACTCATGACCAAGCCCCGTATCGCGGTCGCCGGCATCCACATCGAATCATCGACCTTCACCCCCTATATCTCCACCGCCGACGACTTTATCGTCACGCGCGGACAGGAGCTTATGGACCGCTTCTACTGGCTCGACGAGGACTGGGCCACCCAGATCGAATGGATCCCCGTCCTGCATTCGCGCGCCCTGCCCGGCGGCGTCGTCGAACGCAGCGCCTACGACGCCTGGAAGGCCGAGATCCTCGAGGGCTTGGCGGCCGCAGGCCCCCTCGACGGCCTCTTCTTCGATATTCACGGCGCCATGAGCGTCCAGGGCATGGACGACGCCGAAGGCGACCTCATCAACGCCATCCGCGCCGTCATCGGCCCGGAGCCCATGGTGAGCGCCTCCATGGACCTGCATGGCAACGTCTCCCAGGACCTCTTCGACGGCTGCGACATCCTCACCTGCTACCGCCTGGCACCCCACGAGGACGCCCTCGAGTCGCGCCGCCGCGCCGCCTACAACCTGGGCATGCGCCTCCTGAACGGAGCGCCCAAGCCCGTCAAGGCGCTCGTCCACGTCCCCGTCCTGCTTCCCGGAGAAAAGACCTCGACCCGCATCGAGCCCGCCAAATCCCTCTACAAGATGATCGACCCCATCGAGGAGATGGACGGCATCCTCGACGCCGCCATCTGGATCGGCTTCGCCTGGGCCGACCAGCCACGCTGCAAGGGTGCCGTCGTCGTGACCGGCGACGACGCGGACCTCGTCAAGGAACAGGCTGAGTGCATCGGCCAATACTTCTGGGATGTGCACGACCGCTTTGAATTCGTCGCCCCCGTCGCCTCCATGGAGGAGTGCCTGGCGGCAGCCGAAGAGGGCCCCAAGCCCTTCTTCATCTCCGACTCCGGCGACAACCCGGGCGCGGGCGGTGCCGACGACGTGACCGTCGCGCTCGCTGCCCTGCTGAAGTGGAAGCCCGTCCAGGAGGCCACGCTCGACGTCGTGTACGCCTCGATCATCGACCCGGTCGCGGCCGGTATCGCGTGGGAGGCAGGCGTTGGCGCCGAGGTGGACCTCGAGGTCGGCGGACACATCGACACGCGCGAGCCTGGCCCGCTGTCCGTCCGCGCCACGGTCGAGGCCCTCGCCGACGACCCGATGGGCGGCCACACCGCGCTGCTGCGTACCGGAGGCCTGCGCTTCATCATCACGACGAACCGCAACCAGTACACGATGTTTAGCCAGTTCGAGCTGCTCGGCGTCGACATCACGACCGCCGACGTGGTCGTCGTCAAGATCGGCTACCTCGAGCCTGACCTGTACGACACGCAGAAGGGCTGGCTCATGGCGCTGACCCCCGGCGGCGTCGACCAGGACCTGATCCGCCTGGGCCACCACAAGATCGATCGCCCGATGTTCCCCTTCGATCCGGAGATGGATGAGCCCGATCTGAGCGCACAGGTCGTCGTCCCATGAGTGCCGTCAAGGACTCGCCCGGTCCGGTATTCGCGGGCATCGACATCGGCGGCACCTCCATCAAGTGGATGATCGTCGACGAGGCCGGTGTGATCCTCACGCAGGGCAACGCGCCCACGGATCGTGATCAGGTGGCCGCCCAGGTCGGCGGCATCGGGGCGCGCCTGGCGGGCGAGTATCCGGGACTGGTGGGTTTTGGCCTCATCTGCCCCGGCCTCGTCGATGAGGAAAGCGGGATCGTCGTGTACGCGGCGAACCTGGAGCTGCGCGGCGTTCAGCTGGCTCGCGCGGTCGAGGAGGCCACCGGCGTTCCCGCCGCCCTCATGCATGACGGTCGCGCCGCCGGCCTGGCCGAGGGGCTCCTTGGGACGGGGCGCGGTGCCTCTTCCTTCCTGATGATGCCAATCGGCACGGGGATTTCCGTCGCCCTCATGCTCGGGGACGGTCTGTGGAGCGGCGCGACGTTTAGCGCCGGCGAGGTCGGGCATGCGCCCGTCTTTCCCGGGGGTGAATCGTGCCGCTGTGGCTCGCGCGGCTGCCTGGAGGTCTACGCCTCCGCGAAGGGCATCGCGCGGCGCTACGAGCAGGCCACCGGCGAGGACATCGGCGCCAAAGCGATCGAGAAGGCGATCGGCACCGACCCGGTGGCGACCGAGGTGTGGGAGACCGCCGTGCGTGCCCTCGCCCTGTCCCTCACCCACATGACGCTCACCGTCGACGTCGAGCGCATCATCATCGGCGGCGGGCTGTCGCACGCGGGGGAGAACCTGCTCGCGCCGCTACGTGCCCAGTTCGCGTCGATGCTGACCTTCCGTGACGCTCCCGAGATCGTTCGCGCCTCTCTCGGGGGTGCCGGCGGACGCTGGGGAGCCGCGATCCTGGCCGCCCGCGTGGGCGGATCGTCCTGCTATGAAAGGTGGCAGCCGTGACCATCGTGGAGATTTGCGTCGAGGACGCCGTCGGTGTGCGCCGCGCGCGCGACGGGGGAGCGGATCGCATCGAGATCTGCACCGACCTGTCGTGCGGGGGCCTGACTCCCGCTTTCGACGAGGTCGCCTCCGCCCTCGAGGTCGCCCCCGAGGGTGGGGTCCAGGTTCTCGTGCGTCCGCGCCCGGGCAACTTCGTGCATTCGCGCGAGGAGGTGACCCGCATCGCCTCCGACATCGTCACCCTGTCGGCGATTGGGCGTGGGGCACCGGTTCGCCTCGGATTCGTCGTCGGCGTCTTGAACGCGGACGGCACCATCAACGTGGACGCAGCCGCGCGTCTGCGCGACGTGGCAGAGGATGCGCCTCTGACCTTCCACCGGGGCTTCGACCAGGTGCGCGACCAGGATCGGGGTCTGGACGTCCTCATGGAGCTGGGGTATGACCGCGTGCTGACGACGGGTGGCGATCCGGCGGTCGCCCAGCCGGGCGTCCTCGCTCGGCTCGTGGAGCGCGGGGGAGAGGACATCATCATCCTCGTCTCGGGCGGCCTGCGCGCCCACAACGTGGCCGAGGTCGTGGCGGCGTCGGGCGCTTCGGAGGTCCACATGCGCGCCCCGGGGGTCTGCGGGACCGACCGGGCGGAGGTTGAGAGGATCGTCTCGGCGCTGCGCGGATAACGCAGATCACAAATTTCTCGACAATTGTTGTTGATTCGTCTGACAAATCAGATAAGTGGGTGTAAGGTTAACCACATGAGAATTGGAATTTTCAACGACGAAGATCAGATCGCATCCCTGGCAGCGGACCGCATCCTCGAGGTGTACCGCGCTAAGCCGAACTTCGTGCTCGGCCTGGCCACCGGCTCCTCGCCGCTGAAGCTCTACGCGGAGCTCGTGCGCCGCTACCAGGCCGGTCAGATCTCCTTTGCCCAGGTTCGCTCCTACAACCTCGACGAGTACGTGGGCCTGCCCCGTGACCACTACGAGGGCTACGCGAACTTCATCCACCGCAACCTCGTCGACCTGGTCGACATGCCCGAGGGTGCGGCACACGGCCCCGACGGCTGGTGCAATGATCTCGACGCCGGCGCCGCCGCCTACGACGAGGCCATCAAGGCAGACGGTGGCATCGACATCCAGGTTCTCGGCATCGGAAGCGACGGCCACATCGGCTTCAACGAGCCCGGCGGCACCCTGGCCTCGCGCACCCACGTGGGCGTCCTCACCGAGCAGACCCGCCGCGACAACGCCCGCTTCTTCGACGGCGACATCGACCAGGTCCCCACGCACTGCGTGACCCAGGGCCTGGGCACGATCATGGACTCGCGCGCCCACATCTTCATCGCCACGGGCGAAGGAAAGGCCGACGCGGTCAAGGCCATGATCGAGGGCGGCGTCACCCAGCGTTGGCCCGCCTCCATCCTCCAGCACCACCCCGATGTCACCGTGCTCCTCGACGAGGCCGCCGCCTCCAAGCTCGAGCTCGCAGACTTCTACAAGGAGGTCTGGGAGAAGGAACACCTGTGAGATAGTTTTCCACGTCCACCCGCCCCGGCCTCGCTTCAGCGAGGTCGGGGCATTATCGTGCCCGTGTATGCGCTCCCCGTGTACGCCGCCTCCCGCCCCGTCCCCCTTCGGGTCGTACAATGGACCCCATGCGTAACGCCCTTGACGAACCCACCGGCCCCTCCGCGCCCACCGGTCCCTCCACCGCGTCCTCGACCGGCCTGCTGGAGCGCACCGAGACCCGCAAGGAGCGCACCGACGGTGACGGCGATCGCTTCGCCCACTTCGTGCGCAAGGACAAGGCGAACTCCTCGATGGTCACGGGCCAGCCCGTCGTCGCCCTGTGCGGCAAGGTCTGGATCCCCACCCGCGACGCCTCCCAGTACCCCGTGTGCCCCACCTGCAGGGAGCTTCGGGACTCGATGGGCAAGAACGGGCGTAACTGGCCCTTCTCCGACGGCGGCAAGGGCTCCGACAAGTGAGCGAGACGACCCGGCGCGCGCCCGTTGGCAGGCTGCGCGCCTGGCAGGCTGCTGCCCTCGATCGCTACATGGAGACCTCCCCGCGCGACTTCCTGGCCGTCGCGACCCCGGGGGCCGGCAAGACGACCTTCGCCCTGACGCTTGCGACTGAGCTGATCGCCCGCGGCATCGTCGACAAGCTGACCGTCGTGTGCCCCACCGAGCACCTCAAGGGCCAGTGGGCCTCGAGCGCTGCGCGCTTCGGCATCCACATCGACCCCGACTTTACAAACTCGCAGGGCGTTGCAGGCTCGCACTTCGATGGCGTGGCCGTCACCTACGCGCAGATTGGCTCCAACCCGGCCGTCCACGCGGCCCGCACCCGCGCCTACCGCACCCTCGTTATTCTCGATGAGATCCACCACGCCGGCGACTCCCTGTCGTGGGGCGATGGCGTGCGCGAGGCCTTCACGGACGCGAGCCGGCGCCTGGCCCTGACGGGCACGCCTTTCCGTTCCGACACCTCGCCGATCCCCTTCGTGACCTACGCGGAGGACGCCGAGGGCATCCGCCGCTCGCGCGCCGACTACACCTATGGATACGGCGACGCCCTCAAGGACGGCGTCGTGCGCCCCGTCCTGTTCATGTCCTACTCCGGACAGATGGCCTGGCGCACCAACGCGGGCGACGAGGTCAGCGCGCGCCTGGGCGAGCCCCTCACCAAGGACATGATGAAGCAGGCCTGGCGTACCGCGCTGGACCCCAAGGGTGAGTGGATTCCCGCCGTCCTGCGCGCGGCCGACCTGCGCCTCGAAGAGGTGCGCCGAGCGGTGCCCGACGCGGGAGGCCTCGTCATCGCCTCCAACCAGGAGCATGCGCGCGCCTACGCCCGCCACCTGCGCCTCATCACCGGCAAGGCCCCCACGGTCGTCCTCTCGGACGACGCGGATGCCTCCGACCGCATTTCCGAGTTCGCCGACTCCACCGACAAGTGGATGGTCGCCGTGCGCATGGTGTCCGAGGGCGTGGACGTGCCCCGCCTCGCGGTCGGCGTCTACGCCACCAACGCCTCCACGCCGCTGTTCTTCGCCCAGGCCATCGGCCGCTACGTGCGAGCCCGGCGCCGCGGCGAGACGGCCACCGTCTTCATCCCCTCCGTCGTGCCCCTGCTGACCCTCGCCGGCGACATGGAGGTTGAGCGCGACCACGCGCTGGATCGCCCCCGGCGCGAGGAGGCCAGCGAAGACGACATGTGGAACCCCGAGGACGCCCTGGTCGCGGCCGCGAACCGCGAGGAGAAGGCATCCTCTGACCTGCTCTCCCAATTCGAGGTCCTGGGCGCCGACGCCGAATTCGACGGCGTCCTCTTCGATGGCGCCGCGTGGGGTGCTGGCGCCGAGGTGGGTTCCGAGGAAGAGCAGGAATACCTGGGCATTCCCGGCCTGCTGGACGCCGACCAGGTGACGACCCTGCTGCGCGCCCGCCAGGCCGATCAGGTCGCCGCGCAGAAGAAGAGCCGCGCCGCCCAGAAGATGCGCGAGGACAACGCGGGTATTCCCGCCCACAAGCTGCGCGCCGCTAAGCGCAAGGAGCTTCAACACCTGGTCTCCACCTGGTCGCGCCGCTCCGGTGAGACCCACGCGACCATCCATTCACGCCTGCGCTCACGCTGCGGGGGCCCCGAGGTCGCCCAGGCCACGACCGAGCAGATCGAGGCTCGCATCGCCCTGCTGCGCGAATGGTTCGTCGGCCGCCACTGACGCCGCCCGGCGCACTCGGCGCGCCCTGACGCATCACGAGTTCCGGCCTCGTCCCTTAAGTGAGAAGGACGAGGCCGGGGCGTCGTCACGCGGGCGAGTGCGTTCAGTCGACCTTCTCGTAGCGGGTGGGGATCGCCGCCTCACCCTCGGAGAGGCGCCACGCCTGGTAGGGCAGCTCGTTGCGGGCGCGCAGGTGATGCTCCTGAGCGCGGGTGAGGGCCTCGGAGCCCCAGGCCTCGGCGTCGATCTGGCCGCCGCGGACCAGCTGCACCTGCAGCGGGCGGGCACCACGCTCGGCCAGCAGAGCCTGGCCCTCCTCGAAGGAGGTCCCCACGAGGAGGAGTTCCTCGGTCGCGTAGCCGTCCTCTCCCATGACGCGGCCGGCAACCTTGCGCCCGCCAACAGTGGACTTCGACTCGGCCTTCTTGGCCACCAACACGATGTTGCCGTCGCTGTCCTCGCGCTGGACAACCTTGTAGACCAGGGCGGCCGTCGGCACGCCAGAGCCCGTCACCAGCTTGGTGCCCACGCCGTAGGAATCCACGGGGGCGGCGCCCAGGGCGGCGATCGCGTACTCGTCCAGGTCGGAGGTCACCGTGATCTTCGTGGTGGTGGCGCCCATCGCGTCGAGCTGTCCGCGTACCTTGAACGCCTCAGCAACCAGGTCGCCCGAGTCCAGGCGCACCGCGCCCAGCTCGCCGCCCGCCGCGCGCGCGGCCTCGACCGCGTTGATGACGCCCTGCCTGATGTCGTAGGTGTCCACGAGCAGCGTCGTGCCCGCGCCCAGCTTGGCGACCTGGGAATCGAAGGCGTCGCGCTCGGTGTCGTGCAGGAGCGTGAACGCGTGGGCGGCCGTGCCGATGCAGCGGATCCCGTAGCGCTTGGCTGCCTCGAGGTCGGAGGTGCCCTGGAAGCCGCCGATGATCGCTGCGCGGGCCGCGGACACCGCAGCGCGCTCGTGGGCTCGGCGCGCACCCATGTCCATGCAGGGGCGGCCGTGAGCAGCGATCGTCATACGCGAGGCGGCCGAGGCCACCGCGCAGTCGTGGTTAAGGACCGACAGGAGCAGCGTCTCCAGGAGCGTGCAGTCCGCGAAGGTACCCTCAACGGTGAGCAGGGGAGAGCCGGGGAAGTAGCACTCGCCCTCGGCGTAGCCCCAGATGTCGCCCGTGAAGCGCCACGAGGCCAGGAACTGTGCGGCCTCCTCGGAGATGATCCCTTGGTTGTGCAGCCATTCGATCTGCTCGGCGTCGAACTCGAAGCGCTCCAGCGCCTCGAGAATGCGGCCGGTACCGGCCACGACGCCGAAGCGGCGCGTGGCGGGCAGGCGGCGCCCGAACAGCTCAAACGTGCAGCGTCGATGCGCGGTGCCATCCTTCAGGGCGGCGTCGAGCATCGTGAGCTCGTACATATCGGTGAGTAATGAAGTGGATGTCGATGCAGGCATACTGTGAGCCTACCCTGAGAAGCGTGTCACCGGGGGGCGAAATCGCTTCCATGGGCGCTCTCTTCGACTTAGGGTTGATACATGACCACCATCGCCCAGCCGATTCCGCGCACGCACGAGGCCGCCACCTCCGTGCCGCGGTGGCGCGCCGTCGTGTGGGACGACCCGGTCAACCTCATGAGCTACGTGACCGCCGTGTTCCGCGAGTATTTTGGCTACTCCGCCGATCGCGCCGAGGAACTCATGCTGGCCGTCCACACGCGCGGGCGTGCGATCGTCTCGACGGGCGTGCGCGAACGCATCGAAGCCGACGTCATGGCCATGCACTCCTACGGCCTGCGCGCCACCATCGAAGAGGACAGAGACTAGCCCCATGGAAGCCTTCGCTTATCGTGACGGTGGCTTCGCCGCAGCGATGAGCACCGGCGAAGCGCTCCTCCTGCGTCAGCTTGCCAGCGAGGTCCTCGTGGTCCTCGACGACCCCGGCGACTTCGCCTCGACCTCGTCGATGGTTAGCGCCGCGACCGAAACCGAACAACGCAGGGAAGCCCCGCGTGAACGCACCCTTGGGATGCTCCTGCCCCCCATGAGCGAGGACGAGGAGGATGCTGGACGGATGCGCGCCCTCACGGAGGACCTGCTGCGCACCGAAAAGTCAGTGCGCCTGCGCGTCATGGTCAGCGATCTTGAACACATTACCCACGGGGACGGGGAGACGCTCGTGATCCCCCGGGACGCCGTGTGGTCGTGGCTGGGGGCGCTCAACGACATCCGCTTCGGCTTGGCCGGTGAACTGGACTTATCCGACCAGGGGGACGCCGAGCGCATCGAGAAACTGGCGATGAGTGAAACGACCGGGGATCGCGCTCAGACGGTCGCGGCGATCTACATGCTCATCACGTGGTGGCAGGACTCACTCCTGGAAGCTGTGAATAATACTCATTAAGGAATAAGGTCGAAGCATGAATAACGCCCCGATCGGAATCTTCGACTCGGGCCTAGGTGGGCTGACGGTCGCCCGTGCGGTCATCGATAAGCTGCCCGACGAAGAGATCATCTACCTGGGCGACACCGAGCACACGCCCTACGGTCCGCGCGCGATCGCACAGGTGCGCTCGCTGACGCTGTCCGCCCTCGACGAGCTGGCCTCGCGCGGGGTTAAGGCCCTCGTCATCGCCTGCAACACCGCGACCGCCGCAGCCCTCGCGGACGCGCGCGAACGCTACTGGATCGACGCGGGCATCCCCGTCGTCGAGGTCATTACTCCGGCCGCGCGCCAGAGCGTCATCGCGACGCGCAACCGCCACGTCGGTGTCATCGGGACGAAGGCGACCATCCAGTCCGAGGCCTACCTGCGCGCGCTCGCGGCAGTGCCCGGGCTGACGGTCAGCCAGCAGGCATGCCCCGCGTTCGTCGAGTTCGTCGAGGCCGGGGTGACCACGGGCGAGGAGATCGAGGCCGTGGCGCGCGAGTATCTGACTCCCCTGAAAGAGGCCGGCGTGGACACGCTGATCCTGGGCTGCACGCACTACCCGCTGCTGACTGGCGTCATCGGGCGCGTCATGGGGGAGGGCGTGACGCTCGTGACCTCCTCGGAGGCCACCGCGAACGTGACGTATAACGAGCTCGTGGACCGCGGCCTCCTGCACGATCCGTGGCCTGCGGGTACCGGGCCGACGCACCAGTTCCTGGCCACGGGGGCCTCGGAGAACTTCCCGCGTCTGGCGCGCCGCTTCCTGGGGCCGGAGGTGGGCTCCGTCGACCGCGTGAACACCGGAGGGGGAGTCGCGTGAAGCTGACCGTTATCGGCGCGACAGGTTCCATGTCGGGCCCTCAGTCTCCCGCGTCCTCTTACCTGATCCAGGCCCGCGGAGTTGACCCCGACTCGGGGCGTGAGCGTGTTTTCTCCCTCGTGTGCGACATGGGGCCGGGGTCTTTTGGTGCGCTGTGGGCGCACCTGTGTCCGTGCGACCTGGATGCGCTGGCGCTGTCGCACTGCCACGCGGACCACATGGGCGACATCATTTCCCTGCAGGTGTACCGCAAGTGGGGTCCCGGTTCGTGCGCGATCCGGCCCGTGTCCCTGTTTGGGCCGGGCGAGACGCTGCACCGTGTGCGCCAGATCGAGGGCGCGCCGGAGGGGGAGACCTACGACGGCGAGTTCGCTTTTACGCGGCTCCGCGTGGGCGAGAGCTACGAGGTGGGTCCGATGACGATTCGTCCCTTCCGGGCCCTGCACCCCGTGGAGGCCTTCGGGCTGCGCATCGAGGGGCCCTCGCAGGAGGATCCCGCGCGCCGCGTCGCCCTGTTCTACACGGGGGACACGGATCTGTGTGACTCGATCGTTGAGGGCGCGCGCGGGGTGGATGTGCTGCTCAGCGAGGTCGGTTTCACCTCGGATGAGAGCGAACCCGATATGCACATGGATGGCCGACGCGCGGGTGAGTTGGCGACGCGCGCGGGCGTGGGGCGCATGATCGCGACCCATATCCAGCCGTGGACGCCCAGTGAACGGGTGGTGTCTGAGGTTCGCCAGACGTGGGCGGGTCCCCTCGACGTTGCGGCGGCGCGCATGGAGGTGTCCTTCTAGCGCGCGGACGAGGCCGGGGTGCCTCAGTCGGTCGGGGTGGCGTAGGAGTTGTGCCGCTGCCATTCGGTGAGGAAGGTAGCCACACGCGCAGGACCGCCCGCCTCGCTCCAACCGTGGTTCTTGTGGCGCAGCAGGATTTTGCGGGTGCCCAGCGAGGGCAGAGGCGTCACGCGCATGCCTGCGGTGTGGGCGCCGGCGAGCGCCATGGCGGGCAGGATCGTGGATCCCGCGCGGGCTCGCACGAGGGCTCTGGCCGCCTCGTAGGTGGCATAGAGGTGGGGCGCCCACTTCGTGTCCGGGAATGCCTTGGTGATGCGGCGCATGACGTGGTCTCCGCTTGAGCCCGGGTTGACGCGCAGCCACGTGAGGTCGGCGAGGTCTTCGATGGATCCGATCGGGGGCGCGGAATCGGGGGTGACGAGCACCCACGGTTCGTCGATGAAGGGAATGTCCGTGTATCCGCGAGGCGCGAGGCCGGGGTCCTCGTCTCGTTCGATGACGAGGAAGTCGAATCGACCCGTGCGCAGGGCCGCCATTCCGGGAGTCTCCTCCGTCTCCTCGATGCGTAGGTCGATGCCGGGCAGAGCGTCCGTGAGGTCGGGCAGTGCGGGGATGAGAGTGGAGCGGCAGATGGTGAGGAAGGCTCCGAGGGTCACCGTTCCCGTCACCTGGCCGGTGAGCGGGCGCAGCGCCTTGAGGGCCTCGGCGATGTCGGCGTTGATGCGTTCGCCGGCCTCGGCCACGATACTGCCGGCGGGGGTGAGGATCGCGCCGGAGGTCGTGCGCTCGACGAGCCTGAGCCCCACTTCCTCCTCCAGTTTTTGGATCTGCTGGGAGACCGCCGAGGGGGACACCATGAGGATGTCGGCGGCAGCGACGATGCCCCCTTCACGTGCGACAGAAAGCAGGAAGGGTAGGCGTCGGGGGTCGATGTCCATGCGCACTCCATTGTTAAGCGAAACTGCAAGATAACTATAGAACCATTCAATTGTGCTTGACTAGCGCACGGTGCACAATTACTGCCATGACCATCTCGCACCTGGCAATCGTGATCCTCGGATGGGTCGGCGCAGCCGCCTCCATCGCCGCCTACTACCTCGTTTCCTCCAAGCGCTTCGCCCCCGATTCCCTGCGCTACCACTCTCTGAATGTCTCGAGCTGCATTCTCCTGGCCTTCGCGTGCGCGTCCACCGGCGCGTGGCCGTCCTTCCTCACCAATGCGATCTTCATCGGGGTTGGCGCCACCATGATCTGGCGTGTGCGTGATCGCCTGGCGCGCCGGCTCCTTCAGGTCGCGCGCTTCTTCGATCCGCGCCGCCTGCTGCCTCGTCGCCGCCGCCTGGCCCGCGCGCGCTGACGAGGCGGCGCCTGCTCCCCGTCCCGCCCGTATTTCATCCACGATAAATTAAGGGAATTCTGCCGCAACGGTCAATGTTTTACCAAGCTTTCCCAAGGGAAAGTCTGTAAGAAACACTTTACTGAAAAATAAGAAAAGATCGATGGAAAAGGATGCGCGACGGAGCGATCATGGTTCTACGACGCGGTGACAGATCCATCGCACGTACTCGAAGAGGAGCACACCATGTCTCGTTTCGTCGCATCACTCATTCAACGCTTCACCCATCACCGCGGAATGCGTCAACAACGCAACCCGCTGCAGTTCTCGATGGACCGCCCCTTCTTCGGAAACCTCGTTGCCCGCTGACGGGGTGCCGAACGGGCGAACACAAGTGCCGGACACCCTCGGGTGCCCGGCACAACCATGGTGACGTGACGAACTGCTCTGCGAGCCTGCCGGTTGATGCGCCAGCAGGCGCGTCAACCACACGGGCCCGCACGGCGCCTTAGCCGCGCAGGTACTCCACGATGTGGGGCATGAGAGCGCGGAAGGCGATGCCTCGGTGGCTGATCGCGTTCTTATCCTCGGCGCTCATCTGCGCGGTGGTGACGTCGAAGCCGTCGGGGACGAAGATCGGGTCGTAGCCGAATCCGCCCTCGCCGCGGGGAGAGCGCGTCAGGGTGCCGCGCACCTCGCCGCGCTGGACGAACTCGCGGCCATCCGGGGTCACCAGGACGGCCGCCGACACGAAGGCTGCGCCGCGGTGAGCGTCGGGAACGTCGGAGAGCTGATCGAGGAGCAGACGCAGATTTGCCGCGTCGTCCCCGTGGGAGCCGGCCCAGCGCGCGGAGAAGATGCCGGGCGCCCCGCCCAGCACGTCCACCGCGATGCCGGAGTCGTCGGCGATGGCGGCCAGGCCCGTGGCGCGAGTCAGGGCGCGGGCCTTGATGAGGGAGTTCTCCTCAAAGCTCACCCCGTCCTCGACCGGTGAGGCCACGTCGAAATCGCTCATGCGCGCCACGCAGCCGGCCTCGAAGCCCTCCCACGCAGGGGCCAAGATTGCCTCGAGCTCGCTGACCTTGTGCGCGTTGGAGGTCGCGAAGACCAGGCGCGCGCTCACGGGCGCACCTCAACGCGCTCCATGAGGGGGGCCTCGAGTGCGAGCTTCTGCGCCGCGGCGAGCTGAGCGTTGCCGAGCGTCGCCAGGTCGAGGAGCTCGCCCAGCTCGTCACGGTTGAAGGGGGCGTGCTCGGCGGTGCCCTGCACCTCGATGAAGCGGCCGTCGCCCGTCTGAACGACGTTCATATCGGTCTGCGCTCGCACGTCCTCAACGTAGGGCAGGTCCAGCATGGGGGTGCCGTCGATGACGCCCACCGAGATCGCGGAGATTGAGTCGGTTAAGACCGTGGCGGAAGGCTTGAGGATGCCCTGGTCCTTCGCCCAGGACACCGCGTCCGCGAGCGCCACATAGGCGCCTGTGATGGCCGCCGTGCGGGTGCCGCCGTCGGCGCGCAGGACGTCGCAGTCGAGGACGATCGTGTTTTCGCCGAGCGCGCTCACGTCGACGATGCCGCGCAGGGAACGGCCGATGAGTCGCGAGATCTCCTGGGTACGTCCGCCGACCTTGCCCTTGACGGACTCGCGGGAGGAACGCTGCTCGGTCGCGCGCGGCAGCATCGAGTACTCGCCGGTCACCCAGCCCTCGCCGGAGTCGCGCTTCCAGCGTGGCACTCCTTCGGTGAAAGAGGCAACACACAGGACGCGGGTGTTGCCGAACTCGATGAGGACGGAGCCCTCGCCGGTACCCGACCAGCCGCGGGTAATGGAGACGGGACGGAGCTGGGAGGGGGTGCGCCCATCGGCGCGCAGGGGAGTGGTTGTCATAGTGCCTAGGGTAGCCCACCGCGTTACCGTGGAGTTATGAGTCTTGATCTACCTCTCGTTCGCGGCGACGTCGATCCGTCGGTCGCGCTGCGTGAAACCGCGGCTCCCGTCGCCCTGGTGCGCGCCGGTGAGGCGGATGTCATCGTCGTCGATCCGGCCGGTTTCGTCCTCCTGGACGAGGCCGGGGCGCGGCCCTCGGATACGCCGACTCTGCGACGCCTGGCCGGGGACGAGGCCGCGCGTGCGGCCGAGGGAACCACGGCCTCGTTCATCGGGGTGGCGGGCGGACGCAGCGTCGTCGCGATCGAGACCAGCCGGGACGAGGCCCGGGGGCGCTGGGAGCACCTGCGCGCGGTCGGCTGGCGGCTTGGAGGTGACGACGCGGCCCTGGCGCTGACCGCCGTGGCGTTGGCGGGCTGGCACGCCAGCTATCGTTACTGCGGACGTTGTGGCTCTCCCGTGTCCCTGGAGTCCGCCGGCTGGGCTGCTCGCTGTCAGGCCTGCGATCGGCTCGAATACCCGCGTCAGGACCCGGCGATCATCGTCCTCGTTCAGGATCACGATGGGCGCGTGTTGCTCGCGCACAACGCCCTGTGGAAGCCCGGCTTCGTGTCGATTATCGCCGGATACGTCGAGGCCGGGGAGTCCCCGGACGTCACGGTGGCCCGGGAGGTCGCCGAGGAGGTAGGTGTCGAGATTGAGGCCCCCACCTACGTTGCGACCCAGCCGTGGCCCTTCGGGCGCTCCCAGATGATGGGCTACCGCGCCAGGACCGCCTTGCCGCGCCCGACCCCTCAGGCGGATGGCGTGGAGATCGAGTGGGCGCGCTTCTACAGTCGTGAGGATCTGGCTCGCGCGCTCGAATCAGGGGAGATCAGCGCGCCCGGACGCGCCTCCATCGCATACGCGCTGCTTCGGGAATGGTACGGCTCTGATCTGCCCGGCGCCCCGGAGGGCAGGGGACGCAGCTGAGGGTGCGCAATGGGACAATAGAGGCATGAACCCCGAGGAACTGCTTGACGCCCTAGACCCCGACCAGCGCGCCGTCGCCACCCAGGTCGCCGGGCCCCTCGCTGTCCTCGCGGGCGCCGGCACGGGCAAGACCCGTGCGATCACCTACCGCATCGCCTACGGCGCGGCCGTCGGCGCCGTCGACCCTTCGAACGTTCTGGCCGTGACCTTCACCCAGCGCGCGGCCTTCGAGATGCGTCACCGACTGGCCCAGCTGGGCGTGCCCAGGGCGCAGGCACGTACCTTCCACTCTGCGGCCCTGCGCCAGCTGCGCCACTTCTGGCCGACGGTGGTCGGCGGTCCGCTGCCCGACGTCATCCCGCACAAGGCCTCCCTGGTCGCAGCCTCCGCCGCCCGCCTGGGGATCGCCATCGACCGCACGAACGTGCGCGACATCGCGGCCGAGGTTGAGTGGGCGAAGGTGTCCATGATCGATGCCGCACACTATGCCGCTTCGGTGGCGCGCCTGCGCCGCGACGTGCCCGCCGGGCTGGACGCGGGGGACATGGCCCGTCTCCTCGACGTGTACGAGGACGCCAAGAACGAGCGCGGCGTCATCGACTTTGAGGATATCCTCATCTACCTGTGCGGCATGCTCCAGGAGCGCGCTGACGTCGCCTCCATCGTGCGCAAGCAGTACCGTTCCTTCGTGGTCGACGAGTTCCAGGACGTCAACCTCCTCCAGGCTCGCCTCCTCGACCTGTGGTTGGGCGGGCGCCACGACGTGTGCGTCGTCGGCGACGTCGCTCAGACCATCTATTCCTTCACGGGCGCGTCCCCGGATTACCTGACAGGGTTCGGGCGCCAGCACCCGGGCGCGCGCGTCGTGGAGCTGACCCGCGACTACCGCTCCACCCCGCAGATCGTCACCCTCGCGAACGATGTGTTAGCGCGAGCCACCCAGCGCGAGGGCACCGTGCGCCTGTCCAGTCAGCGTGACGGGGGAGCGCACGTGGGCTACTGCACCTACGATGACGACCACGCCGAGGCCGCGGGCGTCGCCGCACAGATCGCGGACCTCGTCGCCGGCGGCGTCCAACCCCACAACATCGCCGTCCTCATGCGCACCAACGGCCAATCCCAGGCCTTCGAGGAGGCTCTGGGACACCGAGGCATCCCCGTCGCCGTCGCCGGAGGCAAACCCTTCTTTGCCCGTGACGACGTGCGCACCGCGATCTCGCGCCTGCGCGCCGCAGCGGCTGCCGCGCAGGAGGGGGTGCTCGGCGAGCTCGTGCGCGACGTCCTCTCCGGGGTCGGGTGGGCGCCCGAGGCGCCCTCCGGACAGGCCGGCTCTGAGCGCTGGTCGAACATGAACGCGATTGTCGGATGGGCCGACGACAGCCACGCGGACACGCTCGCCGCCTTCGTCGCCGAGCTGGACGAGCGAATCGCCTACCAGGTCGAGCCCGATAAGGCGGGCGTCGAGCTGGCCACCATCCACGCTGCCAAGGGCCTCGAGTGGGACGCGGTTTTTCTGGTCGGTCTCTCGGAAGGCCTGCTGCCCATCTCCTACGCGAAGACACCCGAGGCCCGCGAGGAGGAGCGTCGCCTCCTCTACGTGGCCGTCACCCGCGCACGCGATCTGCTGACCCTGTCGTGGGCGCGCTCGCGGGGCGCGGACGGTCGCGGCAAGCGCAAGCGTAGCCGTCTCCTCGACGGGATCTGGCCACAGGAGCGGGGTGTGGGTGCGCCCAAGAAGAAGGCGCGTCCCTCCACACGCGCCCTCAACCGTGCGTTCGAGGAGGAGGCCTCCCCGCAGGCCATCGACCTGTTTGCGCGGCTCAAGGCCTGGCGACTGACGGTTTCCCGGCAGGCGGGCGTTCCGCCCTTTGCGGTGTTCACGGATCAGACGCTGCGCGACATTGCCGTGGCGATGCCGAAGAATACGACGCAGCTGAGGGTGATCCGGGGGATCGGCGACGTCAAGGTGCAGCGTTTCGCCGCTCCCGTCCTCGCCCTCGTTCGCGGCGAGGAGGTTGTCGTCGACGAGGAGGCCTGACTCAGGAGGCGAGCCCGCAGATCCCGCACACGCATTCGTGGGCGGGGCGGGCGCGTTCGACGCTGATTGTTCCGTCCTCGTCGATGGTGGCGACTTCGGCGCACAGGCTCGCGGTGAGCGCGCCGGAGACGAAGTCTCTCACCAGGCGCGCCACGCGCAGTGCCGCCGCGTAGTGGGCCAGCAGGGGGAGTGTTCCCAGCGGCCAGTCGGCGAGCTCTCGCAGGTGGGTGAGGCGGAAGGGGTCTGCTGCGGCTCGCGCGTGCTCGACGCACTGGTAGCACGGGGTGATGCCCGGGATGACGAGGGGGCCGACCTCGTAGGAGTGTTCCCCGCGCGTGACGATGAGGTGTGCGGTGTCGTGGGCCGTCAGCTCGAAGGGGACGCCCGGGTCGACGACGCGGTCGGCCGAGACGATGACGCAGTCGGTGTCGCCCTGGTGGTGCAGGTGGGGGAGGGGGATGAGGGGAGCCAGCTCGCGTCGGATGGCTCGATCGCGGGCGGTGCCGGTGAAGGTGCCGCCGAAGACTCGGTCCCAGTCCTCGTCCACCAGCGCGGTGACGTCGATGGCGAGGGAGAGGTTGATCGTGTCGACGAGGCTGCGCAGCGCCAGGACGGAGGCGGGCACCGCCCCGAGGACGCCGACGCGCAGCGTGGGGCGCCGGTCCCCCTCGTCGATGAGGTGTGCTCGGTGCAGCGCCGCCATGAGTTCCGGCGAGGCCTGGGTGGGCTCGGCTGAGCGCGGCGAGTGCGCCTGGTGGCTGAGCCACAGCTGGTCGTTTGCGTGCAGGTTGTCGAGGAGGACGTGTCGGGAGCTGTCTCCTCCGACCTGGACGGCCCCGGGGCCGCGCCACAAGATCGCCGTATTGCGTGCCAGGTTCATGATGGTCTCCTTTGCTTCATGCCTGTAGAAGCCATCATGAACCAGTGTGTTAGTTTCGCGTGACCTTTTGAAAAATCTGTGGATAACTTGTCAGATCATTCATTGTCGTGCGGGTCCGAGCCCTCGGTCGCCTCGCCGTCGCCGGGAGCGCAAGACTGATCACCCGAATCGGCGCCGGGCTTCAGGCCCTCCGCCCAGCCGAGCGTTCCATCCAGCAACGAGGTGAGGGCCGCATCGATATCCGCGTCCTCCTCGGCGGCGGCGCGCCGCAGCGTCAAGAAGGTGTCGGGCGTGGCCAGCTCCGTCTCCGAGGGGACCATGTCCGGATGCGACCACAGGGCCTCGCGGGCATCGCGCCCGCCGTCGGCCTCGACGAGAGAAAAGATTGAGGCCGCGCCGCGCGCCTGGCGCGGACGCATCTTCAGGCCGATGAGGGTCCCCAGGATCTCCTCCGCGGGGCCGCCCGAGGCGCGGCGGCGGCGCATCATCTCGCGCAGCGCATCCGCGTGAGGCAGGTAAGGCAACGTGGCGCGCGCCGTGACCACCTCGACCCAGCCCTCGATGAGAGCGAGCATCGTCTCCAGGCGAGTGAGCGCCCGACGCTGATCGGGGGTGGTCGCCAGGGCAAACACGCCACCGCTGAGGGCGGACTCCACCGACTCCGGATCCGACGGGTCTACCGACCGTGCCACTTCCGTGATGGCCTCCGTGTCGATCGCGATCTGAGACGCGTAGCGTTCCACCGCCCGCACCAGGTCGCCCTCGAGCCACGGCACCGACGCGAAGAGGCGACGATGGGCTGCCTCGCGCACCGCCAGGAACTGGCGCACCTCGTCGAAGGGGGCGTCGAGACCGTCGGCGAACTCGGCGATGGTGTGGGGCAGTAGCACCGCGTGGGAGGCATCCGAGAGCGGGATGCCCGTGTCGTAGGTGCCGAAAGACTCCCCGGCCAGCGCCGCCAGAGCGCGGGCCAGCTGGGCGGAAAACATCATCGCCGACAGGCGAGGCATCATCTCCTGCGTCTTGCCCAGCATTGCCGCCATCCCGTCCGGCAGGGACGTGGCCTCGCCGCTGCCATCGGGGCCGAACTGCTCGGAGAGCGCCCCCGACAGGGCGCGCGACACGTTGAGGGCAATCGGCTCGCAGATGCGCTTCCACGTGGGAATCGTGTGCTCCACCCACGCGACCTTGCTCCACACGTCGCGGGTCACCGGACCCGAGGCGAAGTCGGTGACGGCGTCGAGCCACAGGTCCGCGACGGTCATTGCCTGACGCGCCGCCTCCGCCTCGGTCGCCGTGGGAGCGGGGTCGCCGCTGGCATAGGCCGCTTGCTTGGCGCTGTCTTCCACAAGACGCCAGTTCACCGGTCCGGCCGTCGTGTTCATCAGGAACTGGAACTGTCCCATGGCCGCACGCATGCGCGCAGGGTCAGCGAACTCTGTGGGAAGGTTCGCGGGATCGAAGCCCTGAGCCTCGAGGGCGCGGGCGGCCTCGGCGGCTGCCTCGTCTCCCAGGATGGAGCGCAGGAAATCCTCAAACGGTGTGCCGGACTCGTTCTCATTCATGGAATCAGACTAGCGGCCGGCCATGCGCCCGGGCTGACAAAACCCTGCGAAAACGCTGAGAGCATAAGGGGGAGCGTGGAAGTGGGCGTGCATGAGCGCGCCGGGTGGGACACAATTGCACGGTGAGCGAAACGGATCAGACCTTGACACTCGATGAGAAGCTGTCCAATGGAGAAGGTCAGGGCGAGCGTATCCCGCTTGTCAGCTGGCGCCTCGTCACCGCCCTCGTGGCTCTCCTGGCGATGGTGGCGATCCTCTTTTGGGTTCCCGTTCCCTTCGTCGTCTCCAGCCCCGGGCCGACCTTCAACGTGCTGGGAACCGAGGACGGCGTCCCGATGCTCGACATCGAAGGCACCGACCCCACCACGGGCGAAGCTGTCCGCGTCGACGAGCCGCAGTCCGCCTCAGTCACCGCTCCCGCGCAACCCGGGCAGGGCCAGCTGCGCATGGTCACCGTCTCCGAGTCGGGCGGACCCGGCCACCGGCTGAGCTTCGCTGAGCTCATCGGGGCCTACTTCGACCCGCACAGCAAGATCGTGGACTACGATTCCGTCTACCCCGAAGGGACGACGAACGACCAGGTCAGCGAAGCGCAGCTCGCCATGATGCGCAACTCGCAGCTGACCTCCCAGGTCGCCGCGCTCGACTACCTGGGCTGGCAGATTCCCGCCACCGTCACGATCCAGGGCGCCACGGAGGGCTCGAATGCGGACGGCATCGTCCAGGAAGGCGACGTCCTGCGGGCCATCACGACCCCCGACGGCACGCGCCACGAGGTCGCCGATGCGACGACTCCTTTCACGCTCATGCGCACCGTTCCTGCGGGAAGTCACATGACGATTACCGTCGAACGCGACAGCGCCACCCTGGACCTGTCCTTCGATTCGATTGCGGCCGGTGAGAACGAACCCGGCTCCAAGCTCGGCGTCTACCTGACGGTGGAACCTTCGATGCCCGTCACGATCACCGTCAACCTTAAGGATGTCGGCGGCCCGAGCGCGGGCATGATGTTCTCCCTGGGCATCATCGACCGCCTGACACCCGGAGACATGACGGGGGGAACGCCCATCGCCGGAACCGGCACGATGTCCTTCGACGGGCAGGTCGGCGCCATCGGCGGTATCCAGCAGAAGATGTGGGGAGCCAAGAAGGACGGCGCCGAGTGGTTCCTGGCGCCGCGCGACAACTGCTCCGAGGTGGTCGGCCACGTCCCCGATGGGCTGCACGTGGTCGCCGTGTCCACCCTTGCCGAGGCCACCACGGCCGTCTCCTCCATCGCGGAGGGCACCGGGGACACCCTGCCGACCTGTCAGTAGCGCACGGGACGCTCCCAAGCCCCCACGGCCTGCGGGCAGGTGGGTGCGA
>NZ_ALIY01000217.1:0-2144 GCF_000283035.1 Actinomyces sp. ICM58 | reverse complement strand
GGCGGGCGCGCACAGGGCGGATCAACGGGACCTACGCGGTAGCGTCCGCGCCGTTGCGGGCGGCGGAGTCGGCGAGCTCCTCGGGGCTGACGACGCCCTCGACCGACACGCGGTCCAGGTAGGCCATGCCGTCAAACGCGAGCTCGCGGGCGTTCTCCGGGTCGCCCTCGTTGCCGATGGAACCGTGGGCCAGGCGATCCACGACCAGCGCGATCGCGCCGTCGCCCGTCACGTTCGTCGCGGTGCCGAAGGAATCCAGCGCGATGTAGGTGGCGATCATGAGCGCGACCTGCGCGTCGTCGAAGCCCAGCATCGAGCTGAGCAGGCCGGTGGCCGCCATGATGGCGCCACCGGGCACGCCGGGGGCGGCGACCATCGTGATGCCGAGCATGAAGATGAAGCCGACCCACTGGAGGGTGGACACCGTCAGGCCCTGGGTCAGGACGATCGCGAACGCGAACGCGAAGATCTTCGAGGTTGAGCCGGCCAGGTGGATCGTCGCGCACAGCGGCACGGTGAAGGAGGCCACCGCGTCGGACACGCCGTTCTTCTTCGTCTGACGCAGCGTCACCGGGATGGTCGCGGCCGAGGAAGACGTGCCGAGCGCCGTCAGGTAGGCAGGCATCATCGTGAGCAGCGACTTAATGGGGTTGCGGCGGGCGACGGCACCGGCGAAGCAGAACTGGGTCAGCAGGATGACGACCTCGAGGACCAGGACCACGATCACGACACGTAGCAGGGTGCGGATAACGGAGGCGGCCTCGCCCGTGTAAGTCAGGTTCAGGAAGATACCGAAGATGTGCAGGGGCAGCAGCGGGATGATGATCGTCTCGATGAGGCGCGTGATGATGGCGCGGAACTCGATGAAGCCCTTACGCAGGACGCCGCGCGGCACCATCGACAGGCCCAGGCCGACCACGAAGGAGAGCAGCAGCGCCGTCATGACCTGCAGAGGCGCCGGCATCTCGATCGTGAAGTAGGACTCGAGCGCGCTGCCGGGCTCGGACACCGAGCCCAGCTGCGTGGAGGCGAGCAGGCGCGGGAAGAGCGAGGCGCACACCAGGAAGGTTAGGAAGCCCGAAAAGAGCGTCGAGCCGTAGGCGATGGCCGTCGTAATACCCAGCCACTTTCCGGCGCCGCGTCCCAGGTCGGCGATCGCGGGGGTCACCAGGCCGATGATGATGAGCGGAATAGAGAAGGAGAGGAACTGGCTGAAGATAGCCGAGAAGGTCGCGAAGATACGACCGATTTCCACGGGGACCAGGTGGTCGCCGCCGATGCGGATCGATCCAAGGACGGTCGCGAGGATGATCGCAGCGATCACCCACACGAGGATTCCGGACTTACGCAGGAACGCGCGCATGTGTTTCACCTTGAGATTAGGGATGATGGGTCACCCATAGCATGCCCGACCTTTACGCATTCTTGAACTCGAAACCACGATACGGGATGTGGGTCACGTTGGACACTCGATCGCTCCACCTCATTGACGAGGCCGGGGATTCCGCACGAATTCAACGTTCCTCGGGAGGTTCAGCGCACCGCCATCGTCGCAACATAGGGCGCTAGATACCAGATAATCGCGGCGAGAATCACGTAGACGATCGCATCCGTGACGCGCCCCCGCGACGCAAACCACGGGCGCCCGGGCGTCCACAGGCGCACGAGCCCCATGCCCAGAAGGACCGCCGCAATGAGGACGACCGCACGATGGCGGTGATCCGTCACTGCCAACGCGACGATGCCGAGGACTCCGACCGTGCTCAGGGCAGCACCAACCCACGCGCCCAGTCGCGCGCGCACGGTCCTCTCCTCACTCTTCACGCTCCATACCCTAGCGTATGATCGACCACAATCGGCCCGCGATGACGCTTGTTCCACTGTCCCCCGCCCCGGAGCCGTCCCGTGTGATCGTCACAAAAAGCCCGCACACGGGTTTAGGATAGGACGAAAGGCTTTTCGGCCACAGCATATCGTCCTCGTCCCAAAGGAGTATTTCGAGTGTCTCGTTTCATCGTCGTCGCCCCCGGTTCGTCGGAGGCAGCAGCCCTCGCCACCGAAGAGCTGGCGCGCGTCCTCGGCGTCACCACCGTTGAGGCCCTGGCCGGCACGACCGCCACCGATGCTGCCCTGCGCCCCGCCAC
>NZ_ALIY01000216.1:0-9813 GCF_000283035.1 Actinomyces sp. ICM58 | reverse complement strand
GGCGGCCCGTGGAGGTCAGGGAGCTCGAGGAGGCGGGGGCGTGCTCGCCCGTCGCGTCGGGGCGGATGCGCCGTACCCGAGTGGGCGCGGACACCGGCGGCGGGACCGGGGGAGCGGGGGCCTCGTCGATGATGCGTGGGACGGTCGCGTGGCGACCGGTGATCGGGATCATCGAGGAGGAGGGCGCGATCGTGGTGGCCTCGTCGATGATGCGCGGGACGGCCGCGTGGCGTCCCGTGACGGTGCGCACTCGGGGGGTGAGGCCCGACGGGGGCTGGAGCATCTCGTCGGGCAGCGTGCGGCGAGTCAGGTGACGCACGGGTGCGAGGATCGGCACGGACGGTTGGACGGGGGTGCGGGTCTCGGCCGGGCGCTGCGCGGACTTCGGCAGCGGCAGCGGGCGAGGCGTCACGGAGATGCCCATGGCCTTGGCAGCGCCGGCGATCTCGCGGACGGCCGCGGAGCCGGACTCGGGGCGCTTGGCGGGATCCTTTTCCAGCAGGTGCAAGATAACGTCGGCGAGGGGCTCGGGGACGAAATCCGGCAGCGGAGGCACGGGGTCGTTGACGTGGGCGAACGCGATGTCCACCTGCGTCTCGCCCGTGAAGGGGCGTCGACCCGCCGCTGCCTCGTAGGCGATGACGCCGAGGGCATAGAGGTCTCCGATGGGGGTCGCCAATTCGCCCATGGCCTGCTCGGGCGGCAGGTACTGGGCGGTGCCCATGACCATGCCGGCGGCTGTGAGGTTGACCTGGTTGCGGGTGCGGGAGATGCCGAAGTCCGTCAGCTTCACCATACCGTCGGGGCGAACAATGATGTTCGCGGGCTTGATGTCGCGGTGCACGACGCCCGCGCGGGCCGCGGCGCCGAGGGCCATCGCGACCTGGACGAGGATCGGCATGAGGTATTCGGGTTCGATGCGTGAGCCGCCGCGCAGGTAGTCTGTCAGCGGGTATCCGTCGACGAGCTCCATGATGATCCAGCCGATGCCGTCTTCCTCGCCCGAATCCTGCGTGTTCGCGATGTTCGGGTGGGAGATCGACATGGAGTTGCGGGCCTCGAGGCGCAGGCGCGACAGCGAGAGCTCTTCGCCCGCCAGCTCGGGGCGCAGGACCTTCGCGGCGACGATGTGGCCGCTGACCCGGTCGCGGGCCTTCCACACTTCGCCCATGCCGCCCTGGGCGATCGGGGTGAGCAGCGTGTAGCGCCCCCCGAGCACCCGCCCGGCACCGGAAGTCATGCGTTGGACGCTCACGAGAGCCCCGCTTCCAGGATGGCCCGGGCGATCGGGCCGGCCACGTCTCCGCCGTGCGGCGTGGGATTGTTGTCATCGCCCTCGACGAGGACGGCGAACGCGATCTTCGGGTTGGTGACGGGGGCGAATCCGATGGCCCACGCGTTGGCGCGGTCGCCTTCGCCCGTCTCGGCGGTGCCCGTTTTGGCTGCGACCGCAACGTTCGGCAGCGCCATCGTGGTGCCGGTGCCGTAGGGCTGGGAGACGACGGCCTCCATCATGGTGGTCAGCTTCGAGGCCGTCTCCGCGGAGATCGGTCGGCCGCCGTCCGTGGGGGCGGTCGTGCGCACGACCTGGTTGTCGGCGTCGACGATCGACTTGATCAGGTAGGGCGTCATCATCTGGCCGCCGTTGGCGACCGTCTGGGCGACTTGCGCCATCTGCAGGGGCGTGGTCTGGACTGTGTACTGGCCGATGGAACTCATGGCGAGCTGGGCCGCGTCGGCGTCGGAGGGGAACACGGAGGGCGTCACGGTCAGGGGAATCTGCGATTCGCGGCCGAATCCGAAGCGGTTGGTGACGTCGATGAGCTGCTGGTTCGTCAGCTGCTGGGAGGCCAGCACGAAGGTCGTGTTGCAGGAGCGCGCGAAGGCCTCGGTGAGCGTCGGGTTGCCGTCCCCGCAGGTGGAGGACTCGATGTTGGAGACCTCGGTGGCCGTGCCCGGCAGGGTGGTCGACACGGGTGAGGGCATGCGCGTGTCCGGCGCAGCCAGGCCGTTTTCGAACAGTGCGACGGTGGTGAGGACCTTAAAGGTCGAGCCGGGGGCGTAGCGCTGCGAGATGGCCCGGTTCGTCAGCGGGTTGTTCGGGTCAGCAGACAGGGTCGAGAAGGCCTGGGACACCTCGGTCGCGTCCGAGGAGGCCAGCTGATTCGGGTCGTAGCTCGGCGAGGAGTACATCGCCAGGACCGCGCCGGTCGTCGCGTCCAGGGCCACGACGGCTCCCTTGCGGTCGCCCAGCGCCTCGGCGGCGGCCTTCTGCATCTGGGAGTTGAGCGTGAGTTCGACGCCGCCGCCCTGGCGGTTCTGGCCCGTCAGGAGGTTACGCAGGCGCTGCCCGAGGAGCGTCTGGGACTGGCCGTCCAGGACATCCTCCTCGGCGGCCTCGATGCCGGTCGACGCGTTGCCCACGGACGAGAAGTAGCCGGTGACGGGGGCGTAGAGGGGCCCCTCGGAGTAGGAGCGCGCGTAGCGCTTGGAGCCGTCCTCGAGCTCGGAGGAGACGATGGCGGTCTTGTCAACGATAATGGGGCCGCGGTCGGTTTCTGCCGCGTGCAGGATCGTCCGCTGGTTACGCGGGTCCTCGTTGAGCGAGGACGCGGAGATGAACTGCGTGTTCGTGACACCCACCCCGAGGAGGGCGAACATCAGCAGGACGATGACGAAAATCTTGCGAATCTGGTTATTCACGCCTTACTCACCCACTCCCACGGCCGGCTGGATGCCCGAGTTCCACGGCGCCGGGGTCGAGGCCGGGCGACGCGCGGCGTCGGAGACGCGGATCAGCAGCGCGACGGTGATCCACGAGGACACCATCGACGAGCCACCCGCCGCGAGGAACGGGGCGGTCAGGCCCGTCAGCGGGATAATGCGCGTGATGCCGCCGAGGACCACGAAGAGCTGAATCGCGAGGGAGAAGCTCAGGCCGGTGGCCAGGAGCTTGCCGAAGCCATCGCGCACCGTCAGGGCGGCGCGCAGGCCGCGCTGGATGAGGATCAGGTACAGGACGAGGATGGCCGCCATGCCCGTCAGGCCCAGCTCCTCGGCGAAGGAGGAGAGGATGAAGTCGGAGTTGGCCAGCGGCACCAGCTGCGGGTAGCCGCGGCCCCAGCCGGTGCCCATGAGGCCGCCCGAGGCCTGGCCGAAGAGGCCCTGCACGAGCTGGTAGGAGCCGGAGTCGTAGATATCCGGATCCAGGGCGTGCAGCCACACGTTGAAGCGCGTCTGGACGTGGGCGAAGGAGTGCACGGCGATGGCGACGGCGGGTACGAAGAGTGCGAAGCCGATGACCAGCCACGACACGCGGTTCGTGGCCACGTACAGCATGGCGACGAAGAGGCCGAAGAAGAGTAGCGAGGTGCCCAGGTCGCGCTGGAGGACGAGGATCGCGATGCCGATGAGCCACACGACCATGATGGGGCCGAGGTCTCGGGCGCGCGGCAGGCGCATGCCCAGGACCTTGCGGCCGCCGATCGCCAGGTTGTCGCGGTTGGTGACCAGGTAGCCGGCGAAGAAGATAGCCAGCGTGATCTTGACGAGCTCGCCCGGCTGGATCGAGATGGGGCCCAGGTGGATCCACACGCGCGCGCCGAAGGTCTCCTGGCCCAGGCCGGGAATCATCGGCAGCAGCAGGAGGAAGAGGGAGAGCGCGCCGAAGGTGTAGGTGTAGCGGCGCAGCATGCGGTGGTCGCGTAGGGCGATCAGGATGATGGCGGCGATGACGATCGCGATGCCCACGAAGAGCGCCTGCCGGAAGCCGACCACGGCCTCGTCCCTGCGTGCGTAGGACAGGTCCAGGCGGTAGATCATCGCCAGGCCCAGCCCGGTGAGCGCCACGGCGATCGGCAGGATCACCGGGTCCGCGTAGGGCGCGAGGAAGTGCACGCCGATCTCGCCGACGATGGCGAGCGCGACGAGCACGCCCACCTGCGTGAGAAGGTTCGCGGGGATGGTGCCCGTGTAGTTCAGGGAGGTGAGCACGTAGCCGGAGATGCCGACCGCGAGAGCCAGGCCCATGAGGCCGAGCTCGAGGAAGCGGCGCGGCCTCGCGGGGGCGATCGAGACGGTTGCCATCAGGATTCGCCTCCGCTCTGCGCCCCGGATTGTGGGTTGCCCGACTGGGCGCCGGACTGGGCGCCGGACTGCTCGGCGGAGGGCGCGGGGGTCACGGCGGAGCGCTTGAGGCCCGCGATGTAGGAGTCGATGTCGGCGCGCGAGGAGCGCAGGACGGGGGTGTCGAGGCGCTGGCGGTCCACGGGGGACAGGTCGGCGAGCGCGACGTCGGAGACTTCGATGGCGTGGGAGAGTTTCCACGGGCCGATTGACTGGGGGATGCCCTGGTAGATGACGACGTACCCGTCCTGGCCGACCGCGTAGTACTGGGTCTGCGTCCACTTCCAGGACAGCCAGGAGGCCGCGACCACCAGGACGGTGACGAGCGAGACGAACACGGGCGTCCACCAGGAGGAGCGCGGCTTGAGCTCGAGGGGGGCCTCGTCCTCGTCCGTTCCGTTTCCCGAGGCCTTGGCCCCCAGGGCGGCCGCGCGCGCCGCCGCTCCTTCGCCGCCGCGCGACTTGGCGTTGCGGTCGATGGCAGCGGCGCCGACGATCTGCGGGGGCGCGGGCGGGTAGGTGCCGGCGGGAACAATGTCCGCGATGACGCAGGTGATGTTGTCGGGGCCGCCGGCCAGGAGGGCCAGGCGGATGAGCTCTTCGGCGCATTCGCCCGGGTCCTTGATGTCGGCCATGACCTGGCCGATCGTCTCGGGGGAGACGAGGCCGGAGAGGCCGTCGGAGCACAGCATCCAGCGGTCGCCGACGACGGCCTCGCGGATCGTCTCGTCGGGGGCGACGTCGGCCTGTGCGTCGCCGAGGATCTTCAGGACGACGTTGCGGTTGGGGTGGTGTTCGGCCTCTTCGGGCGTGATCTGGCCGGTGTCGACCAGGTATTGCACGAAGGAGTGGTCGGTCGTGACCTGCGTGAGCGTGTCGCCGCGCAGGACGTAGGCGCGCGAGTCGCCGATGTGGACCATGGCCAGGCGGTTGCCCGAGCGCATGAGGGCGATGCAGGTGGTGCCCAGGCCTTCGAGGTCGCGGTCGCGGCTGGAGCGGTCGGTGAGTTCTTCGTGCGCGTCGAGGAGGGCCTCGCGCAGGAGTGGGAGCATGGAGTCCGCGGGGTGGGAGTCCGTGTCGAGGGGGACCAGGTGGGCGAGGGCGACCGAGGAGGCGATGTCGCCGCCGGCGGGCCCGCCCATGCCGTCGGCGAGGATCAGGAGGTTGGCGCCGGCGTAGCCGGAGTCCTGGTTGTTGGAGCGCACCAGGCCCACGTCGGAGCGGGCAGCGTAGTGGAATTGAACGGCTTTTGCTGACATGTCAACCCACCAATTCGAGCGTGGTCTGGCCGATGCGGATGACGTCGCCGATCTTGAGCTGGCGGGGTTGGCTCAGGCGTTCGTCGTCAATGAAGGTGCCGTTTCGGCTGGAGAGGTCTTCGATCCACCAGCCGTCGGACTGGGGGGTGAGGGCTGCGTGGCGGCTGGAGGCGTATTCGTCTTCGAGGACGAGGGTGCACGCTGGGGAGCGGCCGATGACGATGGGGGCTTCGCCGAGGGGCAGCATGGTGCCCACGAGCGGCCCGCCGGTGACCAGGAGGTCCTTGGGGGCCAGCGGGTTGGTGGAGGTGCGCTTCTTGTCCTTGCGCTTGTTGCGCGAGGCTTTGCGGCGCGAAGCGGCCTTGTCGCGTCCCTTGCCGCGCGGGGTGACGACGGTGCCGAAGATGTCGCGTCGCAGCGTGTTGACGGCGGCGAGCACGAGGAGCCAGAGCAGCACCAGGAACCCGATGCGGAAGACGGTAAATGCGAGGTCAGTGGTCACTTCATTAAACTCCGCTCTGGTCTGGGTGCGTCCAGAAGAGGATCTTGGTACGTCCGATGACGATTTGATTGCCGTCGAGCAGGGTTGCTGCGTCGATGCGGTGGCCTTCGACGAAGGAGCCGTTGGTGGATCCCAGGTCGGTCGCGATGACCCCAGTGGGGGTGATGCGCAGTTCGAGGTGGCGCCGTGAGACGCCGGAGTCGTTGACGACGATGTCAGCTTCGGAGCCGCGCCCGATGACGGTGACGGGCTCGGTGAGGAGCCACTTGTCGCCGTCGACGTCGATGATGGGGTGTTCGGGGGATGCGGACGAGGCCGTGGCGGGGGCGGCGGGTCCGCGCCGGTTTTCGGCGTCGACCTTGAGGGTGCCGCTGGGTTCGGAGGCGTCGGCGATGAATTCGATGGTGACGGGGCCGAGGAGGGAGTAACCGTTGGAGGAGGCGTGTTCGGTGGCCTGTTGGGCGAATTCGTCGGCGAGGACGTCGAGGGATGCTTCGAGTGAGGTGAGGTCGGTGCGCGAGGCGTAGACGGTGAAGTGGTTGGCGGCGATGATGCGAGTTGCGGAGACTTCCTGGACGGATTCGTCCATGGCGCGGCGGATCGCCGTGGTGATGTCCACGGGCTTGATCCCCGACCGGAACACGCGCGAGAAGGCGCCGTTGACGCCTCGCTCGACGGCGCTCTCGAAGCGGTCGAAGATGCTCATAGTCGTGCTCTCCTCATTCCCCCGCGCTGTGTGCGCGACGTACGTTGTGTGTGGAAGCGAGGCCGCTTCCGGTCCCAGTTTAGCGGCGATAGTAAGCACCGGTGCCCCATCTGTCGGGATGTTCCCGATGTGGGGTGGCGCTGGTCGTCGCGTGCAATGCGCGTGATGGCGGGGAATATCGCGCCATGATGCGCCTGTGACAGCTGGTGCACATGTTACACGTGTGACTATAAGTGTGATGGAGCAAACAAAGTGAGAGGGGTGTTCTCTTGACGGCGCGTCTGGCGTTGACTGCTTGTCATCGGTGTTCGTTGATGTGCCAATCTGAGCCTGTGTGGAATTAACGCGGAATATAGACGTATGCTCGACGGTCATAAAAGCGCTGGTAAAACTCAAATATGATGATATCTGCCACAACTTACTCATTAATTGACGGGACTTGCTAGGGTGGCGTGGTAACTATTGCTAACTGGGGGAACTATGCACCATGACGAAGCTGTGAGCAGTGCTCGCCTGGCGGACACCGCTCCTCCGCGAGGGCGATACGCGCCCGAGGCCTCCCTCCGCACCCGCGGTCCGAGGCCTCGTCGTTTTCTCACTCGCGCCCTGATCGCCGGGGCGCTCGCCGCCGCCTCGGCACTGCCCGCGCTCACCTCCGCGGTCGAGCCCGCCCACGCCGAGGCTCCCCTCGAGACGCCCGGCGTGACCACGACCTCGTTTAATCGCGCTGAGGGGCGTATCGGCGCCACCGTCATCAATAACTATGAAGAGAACCGCACCACCTTCGTAGATGACAAGGGATACTTCGGTGTTGTGCGCGGACAGTCGCGCTACAACCCGAGCGATCCGAACCAGTCATCGATCAAGCACACCAGCGCCACCCAGGTCCAGCCGTGGCTGACAGCATCGGTGGCTGAGAGTGGTGACTACTGGTCGTACATTGCCCGTGGCCAGGCCTATGATCACTTCCGTTACGGCAGGAACTATAGGGGTGAGTATGATCCCAGCCGGATCTCTGCCTCCACGACGAGCGCCCTGGGCTACAAGCCCAACGATCCGGGAACGGTGACGCTGGGCGAGCCCTTCCTGATTGGGGCCGTGCGCCACAACAACTTCCCCATCATGACGATGCAGGACTGGGTGCACTCCTCTTTCGATATTCGCATCGGCGACCTGGAGGAGTCCTTCCCCTTCGACCAGTATGAGACGGTCAACGACACGGAGACGACCGCGGTGCCCCGAGCCGGAGGTCCCTACGAGGAAACGACGTCCGTTCCTAACGGCTATGGCTGCTACCCCGGAGCTCCCTACAAGGCTCGCAAGCGCGGGGACAAAAACAACTGGTATTGCCACCGTTATGTCGGCGAGGGCAAAGGTAGTGTGGACATCTACAAGAATCCCAACCCGCCCGCTGCGAATAGGGAACCCAAGAATTACCCCGAGAACGCCGGTATTCCTGGATCAACCCCTGACTCTGACGACATCCTGACGATCCGTAAGACCACGTCTGAGAAGACCGTCATGATCAACGGGATGCCGCATCGCCTCTTCATCTACGGCTTTGTGCCCAACACGGACGGCAACTGCCCCGCCGCGCCCCCGGCGGGCGTGGAGCCGGTGTCGACGTTTACGACGAAGGAAAACACCTCCTCTTTCGGCTGTATGTATGGCTACTTCCAGCAGGAACGCTACGTGCGCGTCGCCAAGGCGATCACCGAGGACTCCGAGGGCGTGGGCGGCACGATCCCGCCCTTCACCTTCACGACGCGGGCTGTCGATGGCTGGAGCGGCATGACCGGAACCCCGGACACGACGCTCGTGGCCGCCGACGGCTTCGTGGAGGCGGGCTCCTTCTCGGACGCGCAGCTGACCCCCACCGGCTACGGCACTGGTGGCACCGCGACCTCGTCCTACAAGGCCTTCATTCCGGGTCAGTCGAGGTTCGTCATCGCAGAGACCGGCCCCGTCCTGCCCGGGTTCTCCCCGAAGCCCGGCTACTTCGGCCCCACCTGGGAAACCAGCGAGCTGGAGGGGAGCCCCGTGTGGGCCATGACCGACGTGACCTGCCTGAACGGCGTCGGCGAGCGCGTGAACGTCACGCGCGACGCGACCACCGGCGGCGTGGACTTCTCGGAGGTTGCCCCGGCCTCGTCCGCCGCGGCACTGCCGATCACGTGTACCTTCACGAACCAAAAGCAGTCGCCGAACCTGCGCCTCGACAAGAGCCTCGATGCTGTTGAGGGCGGGACGACCGACACCATCACTGTCACCTATCGCATCACCGCGACCAACGATGGCAACGTCAAGGGGTCGACCGGGCGCGTCGTGGACCGTCCCGACTTCGCGCCGGGACTGACCGTGCAATCCGCGCGCATCACGACCGAACCCGAGAATATCGACCAGGTCCCTGCGCTGCCCGCAACCGAAAACTACGTCCTGACCGAGGGGACCGACATCGAGCCGGGCGCCTCCGTTACGTGGTTCATTCGCTTCACCGTCTCGCGCGACACGAGCGCCGAGGGGTACAGGGAGACCCTGCTCGAGTGTCGCACCGAGAATGAGCGCCTCGTTCCGGGTTACGGCCTCTACAACGAGGTCGCCGGACCCAAGGATCACGACGGCAGCGCCAACAACGAGGCCTGTGCGCCCGCTCGCCCGCGCTCGATCCGCATCGAGAAGGCCGGAACCCAGCCCGTGGGCACGCCCAACGATGACGGCACCTACCCGCTCGACGGCGCTGCTTTCGCGATCTACGACAACGCGGAGCTCAGCGGAACCCCGGTCAGCGTACTTGATGGTGGATCCAGCTTCGTGGTCTCGTCCCTGGAGAAGGGCGTCACCTACTGGCTCGTCGAGACCCGCGCGCCGGCGGGCCACGTCCTGCTGCCGCGCCCCGTTCCCTTCCATATCGAGGTTGGGACCGATGACGCGCGTTCGACCGTCGTCGTGGCCGACTATGGACCGGACCAAGGCTTCACCTCCGTGCGAGTCCTGCCCGCCGACGCCGACGCGCGCGGCGACGCCGCCCTGCCGGGTATTCGCGTCGTCGACACGCAGGTCGGCACCCTGCCCAAGGCCGGCGCCGCCGGGGTGTATCCCTACCTCGCTGTGGCCGCGTGCCTGCTCGGTACGGCCGCCGGCTGCGGTTGGATGCGTCGCAGGGTCGTTGTGATGGCCCGATAGGCCGCCTGTTTGTGCGTCGCGCACCGGGGGTGCCCGCC
>NZ_ALIY01000215.1:0-20375 GCF_000283035.1 Actinomyces sp. ICM58 | reverse complement strand
CGGGTCGCGGCAGCGGCGGCGTCCGTGCGCGCGCAGCTGCGTGAGTTCGCGCAGGATCGAGACGTGTTCGAGGCCTTGGCGGAGTTGGGCGATGACCCGGCGGTGCGGGACACGGTCGCCCTGATCGAGGAGGACCGGCTGGGCCAGGAGGTGCCGGTCGTGGACCTGTGGGCCGAGCGCGTGCCGGCCACCTCTGTCTCTTCGCTGCTGCAGGATGCGGGGGAGTTCGCGCGTGATATGCGTCGGCCGATGCCCGTCAAGCCCAGTTCTTTCTCTGCGCTGGGCACGGTCTTCCACGCGTGGGCCGAGCGTGAGCTGCACGTGGCGGGCGCGGATCCCGCGGCCGAGGCCCAGGACCCCTCTGCGGTCGCGCCCGGTGAGGATGCCGCGCTGTCGGGCGGTGGCGACGCGGTAGAGGAGGCGCTGCTGACCGCGAAGGAGCGCGAGCTGCTCGAGAGACTACGTGAGAACTTCCGCGCGTTCGTCGCGGGGGAGCTGGCCGGCTATCGGGCGGTGGCGATCGAAGAGGCGTTCTCCGTAGAGGTGGGAGGCGTGTCCGTGCAGGGCCGCATCGACGCCGTCTTTGAGCGCGTGAACGGGGATGGGCCGCGATTCCTGGTTGTGGATTGGAAGAGTGGTCAGCCGGTCACGCGCACGACCAAACCGGAGAAGCTGGCTTATTTCGCGACGCAGCTGCGCCTGTATCGGCGGGCCTGGGCAGAGCGCGTGGGCGTGGATGCCGCCGAGGTTGGCGCGATGGTCGCCTTCCTGGCGGGTCCGTCGCACTACACGCTTGAGAGCCTGGAGGCCATGCTCGGGTCGGGCACCGCCTCCCTGGACGAGGCGCTGCGCGATGTTTTGGATTTTTAAAATCCGTGTTTAATCAAAGTGGATGGGTGACAGGCTGACAAGAGTTTGACGAAAACGGTTGAAAAGCCTGTCACCCGCGTCCTCAAAAGCCTTCACAGGATAATCAGGCTTAATCGCCGTATGTGATGAATGCAAAAATCTCGCTTGTGTGGCCTGCTCAGAGGCTGGTAGCATTGTCCTGTCAATTTCAATGATGAGTGACGGCACGTTACGGACCGTTTCCCGGTCAGCGCTACAGAGAGGCGGCGCGCGGGTCACTGGAGCCGTGTGCCCTAACAGGAAGGAGCGCACGATGCGCCCCACTATCTCCAGGTTCCTTGCGCTCGGGGCCACGGCCTCGGCGTTCGCGCTGCTCGCAGGTGCTTGCGGCTCGGGCGGTACTGCGAGCGGCGGATCCGGTGGCGACCAGGTCCACCAGATGTACACGTGGGTCTCGACGGAGAACGACCGCGCGCAGTGGCAGTCCTTTGTCGACGCGGCTAAGGAAGCCGACCCGAACTTCACCCTCACCTTCGATGGCCCGTCCTTCAATGACTACTGGACGAAGGTCAAGACCCGCATGGTCGCAGCCGACGCGCCCTGCATCCTCACCACGCAGGCCGCACGCGCGCAGGAGCTGTCTGGCCTCCTCGAGCCGCTCGACTCCTACATGGAGAAAGCCGGCATCAAGGCCTCCGACTATAACGCTGCGATGATGCAGGGCATGACGGTCGACGGGCATGTCCTGGCGCTGCCCTACGACGCCGAGCCCGACGTCTTGTACTACAACCGCGAGCTCTTCGAGAAGGCCGGCCTCGCCGCGCCGACGACCTCGTACACGACCGCGCAGTTCCTCTCCGACGCGAAGACGCTCACCGGTGACGGACAGTACGGCGTGGCCGTCAAGCCGCTGCTCCTGGGCAACGCGCCCGGCGACTTTGGTATCTCCTTCGGCGGCCAGGTCTCCCAGGATGGTAAGAACACCCTGACGGATCCGAAGTTCGTGGAGGGCGTGCAGTTCGCTTTCGACCTGGTGCACAAGGAACAGGTCGCAGTCGCCCCGAACGCCGCCGATAACGACGGTCCCGCCCAGACCGCCTTCACCTCGGGAACCGCCGCGATGATCATCGACGGCCCGTGGATGTACGGCTCCTTCGAGAAGGAGCTCGGCGATAAGCTCGGCGTTGCCGTCATTCCGACCCCGTCGGGTCAGCCTCGCGCGGTCATCCAGGGGTCGGGCTTCGGCATCTCGAAGTCCTGCCCCGACAAGCAGGCCGCCTTCGACGTTCTCAAGCAGCTGGTCACCCCCGAGGTCATTGGCTCGGTGGCGGACAAGCAGGGAACCGTCCCTTCGATCGAGTCCGCGATGGACAAGTGGGCCGCGAACAAGCCCGCTGACAGCGCCGAGGCGGTGAAGGTTCTCCTCGAGAACGGCACCCCGCTCGTGACGACCACGACGTGGAACCAGATCAACACGTCCTTCCAGCAGTACTCGCCCGAGGGCTTCCGCGGCACCAAGACCGCGCAGGATATCCTCTCCGATCTGCAGAACTCCGCCGGCTGAGCCCGGCTCCCCATTGACGAGGCCGGGGTGACCTGCTCGGGTTCCCCGGCCTCGCTGGGCGGGTCCCTTGGCGTTAGCGCTAACGATGATGGTTGGCGCTGCGCGGTGGGCCCACCACGGACCCTGTGATGGAAAGGTGACACTGCTGATGAGCACTGACACTGTGACACCCGGCCGCGAGGCGCCAGCGGGCGCAGCGGATACGGGTGAAGCGAAGGCCTCGAAGCGCGCGAAGAAGGCGCGCGACGCGGGTAAGCGCGGCGACGGCGTGCGCGCCCTCGTCTACCTGGCTCCGGGCATGACCGGCTTCCTGCTGTTCATCGTCCTGCCTCTGATCGCGTCCCTCGTGATCTCTTTCTTCGACTGGTCGCTCTTCGGGGGTGGCCGTTTCGTCGGAATCGACAACTACAAGCGCATGCTCAGCGGAGCGGACCCCGCGTTCTGGACGGTCATGCGTAACACCGTCGTGTTTGCGGCCTGCTACACGGCGCTCAACCTCGTGATCTCGATCGGCCTGAGCTACTGGCTCCAGCGCGTTCCGGAGTGGCTCAGTCGGATCCTGCGCGTCATTTTCTTCATCCCAGTGGTCACCCCGATGGTCGGTAACGCGCTGATCTGGCGCCTCCTGCTCTCCGACCACGGCGTCGTGAACTCCGCGCTGGGTGTCTTCGGGATCGAGCACATCCCGTTCCTGAATAAGCCCGCTCTGGCGATGGGGTCGCTGCTGGTGATGAGCCTGTGGCAGGGCCTGGGTTACAACATCGTGGTCCTGACGGCCGGGCTCAACGGCCTGAACACCTCGGTGCTCGAGGCCGCCACGATCGACGGCTGTAACGGCGTGCAGCGTTTCTTTAAGGTCGTCTTCCCGATGATTTCCCCGACGGTGTTCTTCTGTACGGTCATGACGATCATCGGTGCGTTCAAGGTCTTCGCGCAGCCCTATTTCCTGACGCTGGGCGGCCCGGGAGAGTCGACCAACACGATCGTGTTGTCCCTGTACCGCAACGGTTTCTCATTCGACAAGCTCGGGTACGCCTCGTCGATGGCGTGGGTTCTCTTCGTGATTGTCATGACGGTGACGGCCCTGCAGTTCGCGGGCCAGAAGAAGTGGGTGAACTACGATGCGTAGCAAAAAACGACTGTCGACTGCTGTCTCGGTTGTCCTGCTGGGGATTGTTGGGGTCGCGTTCCTGTTCCCCTTCGCGTGGATGGTCGCGACCTCCCTGAAGCCCACGACCGAGGTTTTTACCTTCAGTCCGACGGGCAGCGAGGTGGCGTGGGAGAACTATCCTTCCGCGCTGCGCTCGATTCCCTTCGGTCGGGTCGTGCTCAACTCGTTCATTGTGTCGTTGTCCGGCGCGGCCCTCGTGGTCGTCGTGTCGGTTCTGTCGGCATACGCGTTCGCGCGGCTGCGCTTTAAGGGGCGCGATCACCTGTTCATGCTGTTCCTGGGCACGCTCGTCCTGCCCCAGGAGGTCCTCGTGATTCCGCTGTACATCGGCATGCAGCGCATGGGCCTCGTGAACTCGTATTTCGCGCTCATCGTGCCCTTCGCGTTCGGAGCGTTCGGGGCGTTCCTGATCCGGCAGTTCCTGCTGTCCTTGCCCCTCGAGTTCGAGGAGGCGGCGCGCATCGACGGCTGCAGCGACTGGCAGATCCTCACGAAGATCCTCCTGCCCCTCCTGAAGGCTCCGATCACGGTGGTCGGCGTGTTCGCTTTCATCGACTACTGGTCCTCGTTCCTGTGGCCCCTCATCGTGGTCAACGATTCGACGCTGGCGACGATCCCGCTGGGCCTGCAGATGTTCTCGGGTGAGCGCGGCACCGACTGGGGCCCGCTCATGGCGGCGGTCACGATGACGACCATCCCGTCGATTCTGCTGGTCGTGTTCCTGCAGAAGCAGCTGGAAAAGGGCGTCACCCTGGGCGCCTTCGGGGGACGGTGATGAGCGTGGAACATCGTGAAACACTCGACGAGTCCGCCCGCTGGGGGGCGTTGGCTCGCCCAACGCCGCAGTGGTTCCAAGACGCGCCGCTGGGAATCTTTGTCCACTGGGGGCCGTACTCGGTGCCCGCGTGGGCGGAGGATCACGGGGAGCTCGGCGTCGAGGACGACTGGGAGGCATGGTTTACCCATAATTCATACGCGGAGTGGTACTTCAACACGATCCGTATCCCGGGTTCTCCGGCGGCGCGCCGCCACAAGGACCTGTATGGGGCTGCCCCCTACGACGCGTTCTTGGACGCGTGGGACCCGGATGCGTGGGACCCATCTGAGTGGATGCGTCTCTTCCACCGTGCGGGCGCCTGCTACGCGGTGCTGACGACGAAGCACCACGACGGCGTGACGCTGTGGGACGCCCCGGAGACGGGCACGCGCAACACGGTTCGCCGGGGTCCGCGCATCGACCTCGTGGCGGGCTTCGCGGATGCCGCGCGGGCGCAGGGACTGCGCGTTGGCCTGTACTACTCCGGGGGCCTGGACTGGCACTACCGGCCCGCACGGCCCATCCTGTCCGAGGATGACTGCAAGGACCGGTGCCGACCGAAGGACGCGGATTACGCGCGCTACTGCTTTGTGCACGTGCGCGACCTGATCGACCGCTACGCCCCCGACGTCGTGTGGAACGACATTGATTGGCCAGACGAGGGGAAGAACTTCGGCCCCTACGGTCTGGGCACGCTCTTCGAGTACTTCTACGCGGCTCGCCCCGAGGGGGTCACGAATGACCGTTACGGCGGCGTTCACGCGGACTACCTGACCAGCGAGTATCAGCACATGGGGGATTCGGAGACCAGCGGGACGCCCTGGGAGAATTGCCGAGGTGTGGGCCTGTCTTTCGGGTACAACCGCGCCGAGGGGGACCATCAGTACTTGAGCGGTGCGGGTGCCGTCCGTCACCTGGTGGACGTCGTTTCGCGCGGCGGGCGCCTCCTGCTCAACGTGGGCCCGAAGGCTGACGGGACGATTCCTCGCGAGCAGCGCGAGTGCCTCGAGGGTCTGGGGGAGTGGAACGACCTATATGGGCCGGAGCTTGTGGGCGTGCGTCCGGTGTCCTCCGAAGCTGCGGGCGCTACACGCGCCCTGTCGGCTTCGGGCTCGGACGAGGCCTGGGTGCGCCTGCTGGGGCATGGCGACCATGTGGCCGTGGTGGCGGATGCGTCGGATTTGCAGGTGTTGGGTCTGCCGAGCGGATTCGACTACTCGCGTTCCACGATTCTCACGCCGGGCGCGGCGTGCTCGTGGGACGGCCAGGGCCTGCATCTGCAGGCCGGGGAGAACCCGCCCAGGGATGCTCGCGGAGAAACTCTGCCAGTGGTCGTCACCGCACCACGGGCGTGAGCTAACGCAGGGGTGGCGCGAGCGAGGGCACGCGCCGCCCCTGTTGTCGTCCGGGACAGAAGCGGTTGGCTGGCCAGCTCACAGGCGAGTGGTCTCGGTGGCTAGAGGTACTTGGGAAAGGTCTTCTTGATCGCGAGCATGGTGTCGATCATCCAGTCAAAGTGCTCGCTCCATCGGTCCCTGTCGTCGAATGATACGTTCTTATGGACGACGATGCGGCTCGCTTTGCGGTTCGGGAGCTCCCGCCAATCAAAGCTCAGGCCAGCCTCGGCTTCAATCGTCTCCCTCATGGCGTAGAGCGAGCGGAACAGATCCTTATCCTGATCGATGTACAGCTGGACACTCAGCTCGCTTCGCTTGTGGACCTGTGATGCTTCGATATGACACTGAGGCGAGCCGATGGCGAAACTCATCCAATACTCCTTTGAGGGCTTGCGACGGCGGAAGCTGTGCGAAAAGCGTGTGTCCTGAAAGGCATAGTCCTGGAATGCAGCCCAGTAGTCGTAGCGAAGCTGCTGGCCCTCATCCGGTGACGTCGCCTTCTTGACTTCCTTGGTCCAATCGTTGGGTCGTTCGACAACCTCGAATTTCACGGCCGGATCGGAGGAACCGATGCGAAACAGCTTGATTTCGCACAGGAAGAAGCCGATGTTCTCATCGGTGTGGTTGTTGAGCCATTCGACCGCGGCGCGATGCTCCTCTCGCGCGCGTTTAACGAGCCAGACGATCACATCCGCTGACTTCCCGGACGCGTAGGTGATCAGCTTTCCGAGGTGGTCGTGATCGGTGTCTTCCAGCTGGTTCTCGATGATGATTGTTCTGTCCGTGCTGGTCTCCGACGCGAAGATATCGACGTTGAAATCGCCGACGCAGGACTCTATCTCGTCAACCGTCATGTCAATCTCGATGGCGTCAGAGAGGAGGGCCATGTTCTCGTCCCGCGCGAGCCACGGGGTGAAATCGAGTGCCTCGTGGGGCCATACCGTTCGCAAGTCGCGTATCTCTTCGAGCCTGCTCAGAGTGACCATCGTGTGATTCCTTGTCGTGTTATACCTGCGAACCCGTTGCGCGGCCGCTGTGGTTGTTCATGGGAAGGGCGCGGCGGATTCGCGCCCCGGAGAGATCAGAGGGAGGTGAGGCGGTCGTCCTTGATGACGTCCGCCCAGGTGGCGTCCGCTTGCTCGGACTCGCGGGAGGTCGCCTCAATGGCCTCGGACATGCGGGTGCACCACTCCTGCATGATCTCGCGACGGTCATTGCAATCCTCCGCCAGCTCCTTGTACGCGCCACGCACGACGGAAAAGCCCCACGCGGCTCCTTTCGGCGGCACGATAACCCTTTCCAAGTCGGAACGCAGCTCCTCATGCCTGGCGATCAACGCCCTCATTTCGTCCGTGTCGCACGCGAAACCCTTGCTCATGAGTGACTCCCATCGTCGATCGTGTCGGGGAAGAACAGGCCGTTGGCTCCAGCGTATCGGCGCGCCGTCTCGATGAGGCGCGGATCGGGTTCGAAGAGAATGACCGGCCGTGGGAACATGTCGCCGTCGAGGGGTGCTTCCATGTCGACCAGGGTAAAACTCCCGACGTTGCTGAGCGACGCGGACTCCCCCTGGGCCAGTTCTGCGCGCATCCCGGGAGGGGGAGTCCCTGCGCCGGGCCTCCACGTGACCGCGAGCGTGACGCGGGGAATCCCGTCTGTGATCTCCGAGCGAAGAACGCTCATGGCCGGCTCGCCAAATCCGTCGATCAGGCCGCAACGAACGGCGTGACCGGGGATGATCCACCGGCGGTCCTGGTGAGTCATGTTCTGCCTATCGTGTCGGGGTGGAAGTGCTGGGGGAGCGGCGACACTCTCAGGTGAGAAGAGCGCCCTGCGCGTGGTGCCGCGTTATTTGACGGCACCGAGGGTGACGTCTCCGTAATACTTGTTGAAATTCTCCCAGGAGATGGTGAATTCCCCGGTGGGGGTCGCGCTTCCCGTCTCCGAGACCGTGTTGGTACCGTGCGGATTGACGAGCGTGAGGCCCGACGAATCGGCGTGTGTGACCACGTAGTCGTGTCCTCGGTAGATGTCGATGCGCGTCTCCTGCCCGTTGGGCAGTGTCACATCCACGGGGGCGGTTCGGTTCTCGAATGCGTCGCTGCAGTCCGTGTTGGCGATGGTGGGCTGCCCGCTGTTGGCGGCCTCGATGATCGTCTGTTGTTCGCCGGCGTCGTAGCCGCTTCCAAAGCCGAAGATGCCGTCCCTGTCAACCGTGGATGTTCCTTGACCGGTGACGCGAGGGAGAGCCTCACGGGGGTAACCGGCCGTTATCCCGCTTTCAAAGAAGGTTGACCTGTTGACTCCGCCCGGGTGGAGCTGGGAAAACGCCTTTTCGTACAGGGAGATGACGCCCGCAGACCCGCTGGAACGCGCTCCGTTGGCGTAAGTGTCTCGCACCAGGACTTCCGTGGAGGAACCGGAGGAGAAGAAGCCGGGCTTGTCGTAGACCGTGACGATGTAGCCGTCGATCGTTCCGTCTTGGTTGTAGTGCGGTCGAATGCCGTCGGCGAGGAGGGCCTGTCCCTCGGGGGAGTTCATGACGGCCATCAGCGATGCCAGGTAGTAGCAGTCGCCGATGCTTCCCTGAGCGATTGCGCGCAGGTCGAAGCTGCCCTCGCGCAGGGCCTTGAGTTCGGCGTTGATCCTGTCAATGTCGCGCTCGCTCAGGCGCTCCGTGCGGGAGGGGTCGAAGAAGCCACCCGCGAACTTTGACTTCTTCGCGACGGGTTCGATCGACAGAGCCTGTTGCAGGCTGAGGGCGAGGTCCTCGGCCTCTTGCTTGAGCCTGTTGTAGCGCTCCCTGTACTCGCCCTGGAGGGTGCGCGCTTCGGCGACGAGGGAAAAGTACGCGTCGAGGCGCTGGCCTGCGGGAGTGCGTGTGAATGCCTCGTCGAGCTCTTGCGCGGTGGGACGCAGGGTGTTCTCCACGTAGTTATGCATGGCGCGCACGCTCCACGAGTAGGACTCGACGTCGTTGGCCGCACAGGCCATGCCTTCGTTGAAATGGATCATGCGGCTGCGCGCTCGCTGCTGTGATTCCAGGTAATCGAGGTGAGCGTGGCCCTTCCATGTCGAGATGGACGAAGGGATGCGCGACACCGCCTGCTCGATGTTTTCAGCTTGCGTGGCGCTCTCGTGCAGGGTCTGCGCGACCAATGCGATGGAATCTGCGTTGCCGGGGGCCCCAGGGATCATGGATGAAAACCAAGTCATGGCGCGTCCTTTCTCGCCAACCGTGGTGTCCTCGTGACCGACAATAGCCGCAGAAGTGATGCGCGTCAAACACTTTGTGGTGCGGGACGCGTGCGAGAGGCGCGTCCGTGCCGCGGCGCGGGCCGAGGCCGGGGCTGAGGGGTTCCCCAACGGCGCTGCGCAAGCGTCACGAGGACGAGGGCCAGCAGGATCGCTCCGATGGTGCGGCGCATCTGCGCCTGTGTGCTCATCGCCAGTAGGAGAGCGCCCAGCCCGACGCTCGTCAGCACCGACGGGATGAGTCGTCGCAGGACCGCCGTGTTTGCGTCTCGGCGGTATGCCCACAGCGCGATGGCGTCGCCAATGAGAAGGAGGGCCAGTATGACGCCGGTCAATTCCTTCGCGGACAGGTCGCGCACCCCGGGAGCGGGCGAGTAGGCCCTGCGCCCCGGGCAGCTTCGAGAGAGGAAAGGGTGCGGAGGCAACGTCGTTGTTGCCTCCGCACCCCCATGGCACGCGCGCTGGTGAGGTTCGCGGCACTAGCTCACTGGCCCAGCAGCGTGCCCAACACGTAGTCGCGCGCGATGTGCGCGTACTCAAGCGGGGGAGCGATCTTCGGGTCCTGCTCGGCCTCAACCAGGATCCAGCCCTTGTAGCCGTGCTCGACCAGGAAGCGGTAGGGCTCGGTAAAGTCGATCGTGCCGTCGCCGGGAACCGTGAACATGCCGGCCAGGAAGGAGTCGAGGAATGAACGCTTCGCCGCGCGCGACTCCTCCATCTTGGCGGGACGCACGTCCTTGAAGTGGACGTGCTTGATACGGTCGATCGCGCCGCGCAGCAGGCCCATCACGTCGCCGTCGCCCACGTAGGCGTGGCCCGTGTCGAAGAGCAGGGAGACCTTGTCCGGGTCGGTCAGCTCCAGGAGGCGCAGGGTCTCGTCCTTGGTCTGAATGACGGTGCCCAGGTGGTGGTGGTATACCAGGTCGAGGCCGTACTCGTGGGCGATCTCGCCGAGCTTATTTAGGCCCTCGGCCAGGACCGGCCACTCCTCGTCCTTCAGGACGGGCTTGTTCTCGAAGATGCAGATGTCGCGGATGCCCTGCACGGAGCCTGTCTGCTCGGAGACGACGACGCGGGTGGCGCCCAGGAACTGCAGGTATTCGCAGGTGGCGCGGAAGTCCGGGATGACGGCCTCGACGCCGTCGCGGACAATGAAGCTGGAGAACCACTGGGCGACGATTCTCAGGCCCGCGGCGTCAGCTTTTTCCTTCGTCTCTTCCTTCGAGGGGTACCAGCCGGCGACCTCGGTGCCTGCGAAACCGGCCTCCGCCAGGTCATCGAACATGACGTCGATGGTGTTCCATTCGCCGACCTCGGGAATGTCGTCGTTACGCCACGCAATCGGGTGCATGCCCCACGTGATGCCGTTCGGGTCATTGATCGCGGTTGCGGGATCGTAGACGTGAGTCATTGCAGCTCTCCTGTGAGTCGCGGTTGTAAACATCGGCGAGAAACGCCGGTGCCACCATTCTACTCAATCCTGTTTGATTGTCCAGACAAAGAATCTCGCTTGGGAGATTTCCTAGCCCCCGGTTTGAGACGGGAACGCATGCGCATGCGCCCACCTGTGAAACCCGCCCGACATGTGGGATTGGCATCGCCATCAGGTTGGCGCAGTGCTTCGAAAGTGACCATCAACGCGTGAAAATCCCGGTGGGACGCGAGGCGTCCCACCGGGATGAATCAGGCTCATCTCAGGCCAGCGACACGGGCTTGCCGGTTTGCGCCGACTCCGTGGCGGCCTCGGCCAGGCGCAGAGCCTCGATTGCGTCATCGATGGACGGGGAGGGCGTCGTGCCCGCAACAACTGCGTTGATGAATGCGGTCAGCTCGATGCGGTAGGCGTCCGCGTAGCGCTGCAGGAAGAAGTCCAGGTACGGCTCGGCCGCATCCGTGACCTCGGCGTTGGACAGGCGCACGGTCGTGGCGCGGATATTGTCCGCGTTGAGCGTGCCCGTCGAGCCCTGGGCCTCCAGTCGCTGGTCGTAGCCGGCCGAGCACTTGCGGTTGTTGACGATGGTCGCGACGACGCCAGCGGCGTTCTTTAGGGTGACCACGGCGGCGTCGAAGTCGCCGGCTTCCCTGATCTCCTCGTTGAAGTTCTGGCCGAAGGCGTGCACCTCGACGATGTCGCCCAGGAAGAAACGGGCCATATCGAAGTCGTGGATGGTCATGTCGCGGAAGATGCCGCCGGAGACCTTCACGTACTCAGCCGGGGGAGCGGAGGGGTCGCGCGAGATGATGAGCAGGTTCTCCAGCTCGCCGATCGTTCCCTCTTCAAGCTGGGCGTGAACCGCGGCGAAGGAGGGGTCGAAGCGGCGGTTGAAGCCGAACATGACGGGTACGGACACGGCGCCCAGCTCATCGTGAGCAGCCTCAACGTCCTTCATGTCCAGAGCGATCGGCTTCTCGCACAGCACGGCCTTACCGGCCTTGGCGGCGGCGAGCAGGTGGGGGATGTGCAGCGGCGTGGGTGAGCCGATGACGACGGCGTCGACGCCTTCGTCGGTGAAGACGGAATCAACGTCGGTCGTGTGGCGGGCGCCGTAGGCCTCGGCCAGCTTGCGCGCGGCGTTGCCGAAAGGATCGGCGACGAGGGCGAGGGTTGCGCCCGGGTGGGCTGCGATGGTCTTGGCGTGGACGTGGCCGATGCGGCCGGCGCCGATGACGGCAATGTTGAGCATCGTTGCTTCTTTCTAGGTGAGGGGGTGCTGAAGAGCAGAAAAACCGTGACCGGTGGCCCCGCGCCGTTGCGGGGCCACCGAGTGGATCACGGAGCGGGCATAATGACGTCGCGCACCAGGGTGTCGAGGTCAGCGTCCGCCTGCAGGAAGCCACGCAGGGTCTTGACGGTGGCACCGAAGGTGTCGAACTCCTCCGGGGTCATGCCGTCGGGCTCGTAGGCGCGGACGAACTCGGGGATCGAGAGCAGTGTCTTCATGATGTCCTCGCGCACCGGGATGTCCATGCGCTCTTCCATCGTGTAGTCCGAGTCGTTGATGAGCTTGGCCCACGTGAACGGCGGGGAGACGACGACGTCGCCGCCGACGAACTCGGACCAGTGCATGACGTTGCGGAACGCAGCGGAGAGCATGCGGGCGCGCAGGCCGCGCTTGCGGAACTCCTGGTAGGCGCGCTTGAAGGCGGCAACGCCACACCACTCGAGGTGACCCGGATCCAGGAACATCTTGTCGCGCGCGGCGACCTCCTTGATCCAGTCGTCGAGGCGGCCCACCATGAGGGTGACGACCGGGCCCATCTGGGAGGTATCCTTGCCCTCGGCCTCGCGGCGCTTGAGGCCGCGCTCGATGGCCTCGCCCGTGGTGACGGCCTGTGCGACGGAGAAGGAGACCGTCACGTTGACGGAGACGCCGCGGTAGGTGGCCTCTTCGATGGCCTCGAGGCCCACCGAGGTGGCCGGGATCTTCACGATGATGTTCTTAGCGAGGTTGTGGAACTCCTCGGCCTGGTCGGCCAGAGCCTTGGCGGAGCGGGCCAGGCGCGGATCCGTCTGCATGGACAGGCGGCCGTTGCGGCCGTTCTCGGCCTCGAAAATGGGCTCGAGGAGCTTGGCGGCCTCCAGGGAGAGCTCGCGCACGACCTGCCAACCGATCTCGGACTCGGTCGCATCGGGCATTTCCTTGGCGAGCTCCGCAATGCGGGGCAGCCACACGTCGCGGCGCTGGTTGATGCAGGTGTAGGCGATGGTCGGGTTGCAGGTCGCGCCGACGCCGCCGAAGGAGATGGATTGGGCCAGCTCGCTGGGATCCGAGGAATCGTTCCATAGGGCGGTGGGGGTGTTGCGAGCGGCATCCAGGAGGGGGCCGGGGGTGTACTCGATGGACATGGCGGGGAGCACTCCTTTGTGATTGCTTGCGGCTATTCTCCGTCGCCCACAAGTCTACGGCGTGCGCGCCATCCTGTCAACCGTTTGTTAGGACAAATTAGCAATTCATTATCACTGCGCGAAAAGACTGGCCTCGAAGGAGTAGCGCGACGCGCGGTAGATGTGGTCGCCGTACTCGACGACGCGCCCGGAGGGGTCGTATGTCGTGCGCTGCGTCGTCAGCAGGGCGGCGCCCCGGTGCTCGGATAGGAGCTTGGCCTCCTTGGCGGTGGCGGTGCGCGCCCCGATGACCTGGCGCGCCGAGGCCAGGGTGACTCCGCGCTCTCGCATCATGTCGTAGAGGGAGTTGGATTCGAGCTCCTGCATGGTCGGCGAGATGTCCGCGGGAATGAGATTCGTGAGGACGGCGATCGGCTCGCTGTTTGTAAAACGCGTCCGTTCGATGTGGACGACGAGCGTGCCCTCGGCGACCTTGAGGACGTCGGCCTCGGTCTCGGTGGCGGGGCGTGCCTCGTAGCGCTGGATCGTCGTGTGGACCTGGTGCCCGGCCTCGACGAGGTCCTTCATGAGGGAGGTGAGCTCCACGGGGCGGTGCACCTGGCGCGGGGAGACGATGGTGCCGACGCCGCGGCGTCGCGTGAGGAGGCCGCGATCGACGAGGCGCTGCAAAGCCTGGCGGGCGGTGGGGCGTGAGACGTGCAGGCGGGCGGCCATTGACAGCTCATCCTCAAGGCGCGTGTCCGCGGGCAGTGCGCCCGAGTTGATCAGCTCGGCGATCGGCTCGGAGATCTGGAAGTATAGGGGTACGGGGGAGGAGCGATCCAGGGTGATGTCCGGGACGTAGGGCTCGCTGGGGGAAGCCTTGGAGGAGTGGGACATGGTCGACCTTCGTAGGGTGGGACTTTGACCTTGTGAAAATATACAGTTACATGGTAGCAGTCTTTGTGGGCGGGCGGTGACAACGACGCGCACGCCCTATTGTATGGACAAAGTTTGACGATTGTGTGTCGATGGTGCATCCTAGGTGGGTCCGGTGCGAGAGCCACCCCAACGGAGAGGAAGGACCTAGCATGTCCCTGGATCGACGCTATGTCGACATTCTGACAATGGGGCGCTCCGGCGTCGACATCTTCCCGCTCCAAGTCGGGGAGCATCTCGAAGACGTCAAAACCTTCGGAAAGTTCCTCGGCGGCAGCCCCACCAACGTCGCCGTCGCCGTCGCCCGACTCGGGCACCGCGCCGGCGTCATCACCGGAGTCGGGGACGACCCCTTCGGTCGGTTCGTCACCCGCGAGCTCGAACGCCTCGGCGTCTCCTCCGACCACGTCGTCACCGTCCGAGACTTCCATACCCCCGTCACCTTCGCCGAACTCTTCCCGCCCGATTCCTTCCCTCTTTACTTCTACCGCGAACCCAGCGCACCCGACCTCGAGCTGCGCGAGAACCAGGTCGACTGGGACGCCGTCGAGAGGGCCGGAATCTTCTGGTTCACGGTCACTGGCCTCTCACGCGATTCATCCTTCGGCCTGCACCTGCGCGCCCTCGACCACCGGGACCGAGGCGCGGGCACCACGATCCTCGACCTGGACTACCGTTCGAACCTGTGGAGCGGCATGGCCCAGGCGCGCTCGCGCGTTGGCGCCGTCCTCTCGCGCGTCGACGTCGCGGTCGGCAATCGCGAGGAATGCGAGATGGCCGTCGGCGTCTCCGACCCCGAGGGAGCCGCCGATGCGCTCCTCGAACGCGGAGTCGGCCTCGCGATCGTCAAGCAGGGGCCCAAGGGCACTCTCGCCAAGACCGCGGACGAGCGCGTGTGGGTCGAGGCTCAGGAGGTCACTGTCCTCAATGGACTCGGCGCCGGCGACGCCTTCGGCGGCGCACTCATCCACGGCCTCGTCGAAGGATGGGATCTGGAAAGAACCATCCGCTACGCCTCGGCTGCCGGAGCCTACGTGTGTTCACACATCGAATGCTCCACCGCGATGCCCACCCAAAAACAGCTGAGTACCTTCGTGGAAACGGGGGTCCTCCCCTGACCGCCCGACCCACGCCCCAGCCTCGTACCGATCACACCCCCGCGGCGCCGAAGCCGCCAACCCAGGAGACACAGATGACTCTTCCCGACATGTACGTTCCCGCCGGCTCCTCCGGCTACGGCAATTTCACCGTCGACATCGACCCCCAGCGCGCCGGCTGGGCCTTCTCCGGCCTGCGCGTCCTCATCCTCGAGGCCGGCGCCCCCCAGGTCGTCGACACCGGCGATGCCGAGCTCCTCGTCCTACCCCTCGCGGGAGGCGCGACCGTCGAGGTCGACGGCCACACCTACGAGCTCGAGGGCCGCCGCGGCGTCTTCTCCGGCGTCACCGACTACCTGTACGTCGGACGCGGCAAGAGCCTGACCATCACCTCCGCCGGCGGCGGCCGCTTCGCCTTCCCCTCCGCGATCGCCACCCGCGACATCCCCACCGCCTACTACCCCAAGAGCCAGGTCCGCGTCGACCTGCGCGGCGCCGGCGACTGCTCGCGCCAGGTCAACAACTACTCCCTGGCCGTCGAAGGCGTCACCACCTCCCACCTGCTGGCCTGCGAGGTCATCACCCCCGGCGGCAACTGGTCCTCCTACCCGGCCCACAAGCACGAGCAGGACTCCGAGGACGAGCGCGAGCTCGAAGAAATCTACTACTTCGAGATCGAAGACGGCCCCGAGGGCTCCAAGGGATTTGGCCTGCACCGCACCTACGGCAGCCCCGGCCGCCCCATCGACCTGTGCTGCGAGGTCCACGACGGGGACGTCGCCCTGGTTCCCCACGGCTACCACGGCCCCTGCGTCGCTGCCCCCGGCTACGACATGTACTACCTCAACGTCATGGCAGGCCCGAACGAGGACCTCGTGTGGCTCGCCCCCGACGATCCGGCCCACCACTGGATCCGCGCGACCTGGGAACACCAGGAAGTGGACCCCCGTCTCCCCATGAACAAGTAAGACAGCTCCCGAAAGGACCACCCATGAGCAAAGAAGCCTACAGGGGAACCGTGCGCCTGACGGTCGCACAGGCAATCATTCGCTTCCTGTCCAACCAGTACACCGAGCGCGACGGCATCGAGCGCCGCCTCATCGCGGGCGCATTCGGCATCTTCGGTCACGGCAACGTCGCCGGCATCGGCCAGGCCCTACTGCAAAACGAGATCGCGCCGGCCGAGGGCGAGAACCCGATGCCCTACATCATGCCCCGCAACGAGCAGGGCGCCGTCCATGCGGCCGCGGCCTTCGCCAAGACGACGAACCGCCTGCAGACCTGGATGACCACCGCGTCGATCGGCCCCGGCTCCCTCAACATGGTGACCGGCGCGGCGACCGCGACGACCAACCGCCTGCCCGTCCTCATCTTCCCCTCCGACCAGTTCGCGACCCGCATCCCCGACCCGGTCCTTCAGCAGCTCGAGGATCCGACCTCGCTGGACGTCACCGTCAACGACGCGTTCCGCCCCGTCTCGCGCTTCTTCGACCGCATCAACCGTCCCGAGCAGCTGATCCCCTCGCTGCTGAGCGGCATGCGCGTCCTGACCGACCCGGCCGAGACCGGCGCCGTCACGATCGCCCTACCCCAGGACGTCCAGGCTGAGGCCTACGACTGGCCGATCGAGTTTTTTGCCAAGCGCGTGTGGCACGTGCGCCGTCCCCCGGCCGAGCGCGCGGCCATTGAGCGCGCGGTCGCCAAGATTTGCGCCGCCAAGCGTCCCCTCATCATCGCCGGTGGCGGCACCATCTACTCCGAGGCCAGCGAAGAGCTGCGCGCGTTCGCTGCTGCGACCGGTATCCCGGTGGCGGACACGCAGGCCGGTAAGGGCGCCATCAACTGCGACCATCCCTGCTCCGTGGGCGGCGTCGGTTCGACCGGCGGCGACTCGGGCAACCACCTGGCCGACAAGGCCGACCTGATCATCGGCGTGGGCACGCGCTACTCCGACTTCACGACGGCCTCGAAGACGCAGTTCAAGAACCCCGACGTCTCCTTCGTCAACATCAACATCACGCCCTTCGACGCCGCCAAGCAGAGTGCCGAGATGGTCGTGGCCGACGCCCGCGAGGCGCTCGTTGCCCTGACCGAGGAGCTGGCCGACTACCGCGTCGACGAGGCCTACACCGCCGAGATCGCCGCCGAGCGCGAGGCATGGGCCGCCAAGGTCGAGCAGTGCTACCACGTGGGCAACGCCCCGCTGCCCGCCCAGACCGAGGTCTTCGGCGCGCTCAACGAGCTCATGGGCGACGAGGACGTGGTCATCAACGCCGCCGGCTCGATGCCCGGCGACCTGCAGGCCCTGTGGCAGGCAAAGACCCCCGTCCAGTACCACGTCGAGTACGCCTTCTCGTGCATGGGCTACGAGGTCCCGGCCGCCATGGGCGTCAAGCTGGCCCGCCCGCAGTCCGAGGTCGTCTCGATCGTCGGCGACGGCACCTACCAGATGCTCCCCATGGAGCTGGCCACGGTCGCCCAGGAAGGCATCAAGGTCATCTACGTCCTGCTGCAAAACTACGGCTTCGCGTCCATCGGCGCCCTGTCCGAGTCCCGCGGCTCCCAGCGCTTCGGCACGAAGTACCGCCAGCGCGGCACGGGTTCGCACCTGGAGGATACCGAGCGCATCGCCGGCGTCGACATCGCGGCGAACGCCCGCTCCTGGGGCATCGACGTGATCGAGGCCCACACGATCGAGGAGTTCAAGGAGGCCTACAAGGTGGCCGCCGCCTCGGACCGCGCAACCATGATCCACATCGAGACTGACCTGATGGGCCCCAACCCGCCCGGATCCTCCTGGTGGGACGTGGCCGTCTCGCAGGTCTCCGAGCTGGAGTCCACGCAGCGCGCCTACGAGGACTACCAGCGCGACCGCAAGCCGCAGCGTCACTACCTGTGACGCGTCGGCGCGCTGGCGTGGGCGGCCCCGGATGTGTTCCGGGGTCGCCCCCTTTTTTGTCGAGGGGGACGAGGCGGGGGCGGGGAGTGCGCGATGGGGCAGGCCCGGCCACGGCCTCGTTCGGGGAGCGCGAGGCTCGTGTCCGATAGACGGGACAATTGTGTCCTGGTATGTGCTGGTATTGCGGATATCGAGGCATTCGTCGCAGAAACATGCTACTGTTTGTCCTAACAAAGTTGTTCCACCATTCATGGATGAATGGGAAGAAAGGTAAAACCAATGACAATCAACCTGTGGGTCAACGGCGAAGAGTACGTCGCTCACTCGGACAAGACCGTCGGCGTCGAAAACCCCGCCACCGGCAAGGTCGTCGACCAGCTCGCCCTCGCCGACAAGCACTGCCTCGACCGCGTCGTCGAGATCGCCCGCGAGGCACAGAAGGAATGGGGCCGAACCGCCCTGGCCAAGCGCGTCGACATCATGTTCAAGTTCCGCCAACTCGTCATCGAGCACCAGGACGAAATCGCCGACGCCATCGTGCGCGAGGGCGGCAAGACCCACGGCGACGCCCTCGGAGAGATCGCCCGCGGCCGCGAGACCATCGACTTCGCCTGCGGTATCAACGCCGCCCTCAAGGGCGAGTTCACCGACCAGGCCTCCACCGGCGTCGACGTGCATACCCTGCGCCAGCCCGTCGGCGTCGTCGCCGGCATCTGTCCCTTCAACTTCCCGGCCATGGTCCCCATGTGGATGCACCCCGTCGCCCTGGCCACCGGCAATGCCTTCATCCTCAAGGTCGCCTCGGTCGTCCCCAGCGCCTCGCTGATCATCGCCCGCCTCTACAAGGAAGCCGGCTTGCCCGACGGCCTGTTCAACGTCATCGCCGGTAACCGCGACCTCGTCTCCGACATCCTCACCCACCCCGGCATCGACGCCATCTCCTTCGTCGGCTCCACCCCGGTCGCCCACATCGTCCAGGACGCCGGCGTCGCGCACGGCAAGCGCGTCCAGGCCCTGGGCGGCGCGAACAACCATGCGATCATCATGCCCGACGCGGACATCGAGTTCGCCGCGCAGCACATCAGCGCCGGCGCCTTTGGTGCGGCCGGCCAGCGCTGCATGGCCCTGCCCGTCATCGTCGCCGTCGGCGGTGTCGAGGAGAAGCTGGTTCCCGCGATCAAGGCACGCGCCGAGAAGATTGTCGTCGGCCCCGGCACCGACCCAGCCTCCGAGATGGGCCCGGTCATCACCCGTTCCTCGCAGGAGCGCATCACCAAGTGGATCGATGAGGCCGAGGCTGCGGGTGCCACCATCGTCCTCGACGGTCGCGGCTACCGCCCCGAGGGCGAAGAATACGCTGACGGCTTCTGGCTGGCCCCCACGATCATCGATGGCGTGGACCGCGGCCTGAGTGTCTACTGCGAAGAGGTTTTCGGCCCGGTCCTGGTTGTCGTGCATGCCGACACCTACGAAGAGGCCATCGAGATCGTCAACTCCTCCGAGTTCGGCAACGGCTCCGCGATCTTCACCTCTGACGGTGACACCGCCCGCCACTTCGTCGTCGACGTCGAGGCCGGCATGGTCGGCGTCAATGTGCCGATCCCCGTTCCGGTCGCCTACTACTCCTTCGGCGGATGGAAGGAGTCGCTCCTCGGTGACACCCACATCCACGGTCCCGAGGGCGTGCGCTTCTATACGAAGGCCAAGGTTGTCACGACTCGCTGGCCCAAGCGCGGCGAGAAGGTTGGCTACGTCGGCATGAACTTCCCGACGAACGCCTGACACTAACGACGCTCTCGTGAAAGGCGGGGTAGGTCTGTCGATCCGCCCCGCCTTTCGTCTCATTATGTCTGGACATGTCTCGTGCATTAGTGAATGAACGTGTGGATAGCCTGCGCGAGTGGACGGACGGGAAACCTTGTCGACGACGTTGATACACCGACGTCGTCGCCGGCGCGTTCTTCGGCGGTCGCCTCTCCGACCGCTACGGGCGTCGCCAAACGGGGGGAATTGCAGCATTAGAGGTGCGACACGCCGGCGACACGCCGATAGCGGGCTTCTAATGGTGCAAACCCCCCATTGCGCCTGGGGGTGAAGGTGGCTGCGGTGCGCGGCGCGAGGCCAGCGGGGGTGAAGGTGGCTGCGGTGCGCGGGGGCGGCGGCAGGGCCTGCTGTTTGGGCGCGACGCCCCGTCATGTCCGGACAAGACACGGGGGGAATTGCAGCATTAGAGGTGCGACACGCCGGCGACACGCCGATAGCGGGCTTCTAATGGTGCAAAACCGGCTCTTCGCATTGTGGGGTGTGGGGGTGGTGGTCGAAGCGTGCCGGGGGTCGTGGACAGTGTCGTGGGACGACGATCGAACACAGGAGTTCACCTTGGGCGCCTCATCAACCAAAACTCGCATGCAATTCGGGTACCCGAACTTTCTGCAGCGCCCGAAAACGTTGCAATTCCAACGGTGCGATTTCAACGTTTGAAATACGTGTGGGGGAATTGCATGCGACATTTCTGAGGAACCACAACATGAGACGCCACAAAGGCACCACGAAGTGCCCCA
>NZ_ALIY01000214.1:0-4563 GCF_000283035.1 Actinomyces sp. ICM58 | reverse complement strand
CTTGCCGCGCGCCTGGATGCCCCCCAGGGCTGCCTCGATGAGCGCGACGACGCCGGTGCCGTCCAGGTCGCCGCCGCCCGCCGCCTTCGATGCGCGCAGGAACGCGGTCCCGTACAGGGGGCCGGCGGCACCGCCGACCGTGGACATCAGGGTCTTAGCGACCAACTTGAGTACCTCGGCGACGGTGCCCGGCTGCGCTTCGCGCAGGGCCGCAACGGCGGCGGTGAAGCCCCGGTCCATGTTTTCTCCATGGTCGCCGTCCCCGATGGCCCGGTCCAGGTCCACCAGGTAGTCCCGGTTCTGAGCGACCGTGGCCGCCGAGGCCTCGATCCATCGCAGGGCCCACGCTGCGTCAACGCTCATCGTCTCGTTCCTTCCGCTCGGGCGTTTACTTCCAGGCCACCGTAGCCACGGGCGCGTCGAAGAGCTCGAGGAGCTCGTCGTCGGCGCGCATGAGGGTCACGGACACGCCGGGCATCTCCAGGCTGGTGACGTAGTTGCCGACCATCTGGCGGGCGATCTCGATACCGTCCTTCTTCAGGAGGGCAGCGAGGGCGCGGAAGCAGATGTATAGCTCGGAGATGGGGGTGCCGCCCATGCCGTTGACGAGGGCGACGACGCGCTCGCCTTCGGTCAGGCCCAGGTCGGCGCGCACGCGCTCGTAGAGCTCCGCGACCAGCGCGTCGGCGCTCTCCATGGAGCCGCGGCGGTATCCGGGTTCGCCGTGGATGCCGATGCCCAGCTCGATTTCGTCCTCGCCCAGGTCGAAGGAGGGCTTGCCGGCGTGGGGCACGGTGCAGGGGCCCAGCGCCAGGCCCATGGAGCGGGTCTGGTCGTTGACCTTGGTCGCGATGCGGGTGACCTCCTCGAGAGAGTCTCCGCGCTCTGCCGCGGCGCCCGCTATCTTTTCCACGAAGATCGTTCCGGCGACGCCGCGGCGTCCCGCCGTGTACAGGGAGTCCTCGACGGCCACGTCGTCGTTGACGACGACGGTGGCGACCTGAATGTCCTCCATGTCGGCCAGCTCGGCGGCGGTCTCGAAGTTGAGGACGTCGCCCGTGTAGTTCTTGACGATGTGCAGGACGCCCGCGCCGCGGTCGGCGGCCTTCGTGGCCTCCAGGATCGGGTCAGGGGTGGGCGAGGTGAAGACTGCGCCTGGCACGGCCGCGTCCAGCATTCCCTCACCCACGAAGCCGGCGTGCAGGGGCTCGTGTCCGGATCCGCCGCCTGAGACCAGGCCGACCTTGCCTTCGGCCTTGGGGGCGCGCCGGGTGACGTAGTCCGGCGAGTAGTGGACATCGACGAGGTCGGGGTGGGCCAGGGCGAAACCTTCCAGGGTTTCGCGCACGACGGCGTGGACGTCATTGACGAGCTTCTTCATGATGCCTCCTTGCACGGTGCTCATCTGTTCTTGTAGTCGAGATAATCGTGCCACGTTCCACAGAAAAACCCAACTGAGGCGGCCGCCACACGGCGACCGCCTCAATCGATAATCGGCTCATCGCGGGCTGTGGCCCGCCAGCTTGAGCATTTCCCCGGCCAGCATGACCGAGCCGAACACCAGGACTCCGCTACGATCCGCGGGCTCGGCCCCTGCCTCGGCGATCTCTGCTGCACGATCGACCGCGTCCGCCAGCGATTCGCGCACATCTACCCGGTCGGGCCCGAAGACCTCCCCGGCTATCTCCTCCAGGCGCGCCAGGTCGGCGGCGCGCTCGCCCGGCATCTGGGTGACGACGAGGTGGTCGACGAAGGGCTCAACCTCGGACAGGACGCCTTCGACGTCTTTGTCGCCCATCGCCGAATACACGCCCGCGATGCGCGCGAAGGCGAAGGAGGACTCCACGGCCTCGCGCAGGGTGGCTGCGCCCGCGGGATTGTGGGCGGCGTCCACGATGATCGTGGGCGAATGCCGCACCACCTGCATGCGCCCCGGGCTGGAGGCGTTCATGAGGCCCTGCTCGACGATGCGCCCGTCCAGGCCGCGTCCGCCCATGAAGGCCTCGACGGCGACCAGGGCAGCGGCCGCGTTGTGCGCCTGATACTGCCCGAACAGGGGGACGAAGACGTCCTCGTAGATCGCGGAGGGCGTGCGGATCGTGACCATCTGGCCGCCGACCCCCATCTGGCGGCCCATGACCTCGAAGTCGCGCCCCTCAATGCGGGCGATGGCGTCCACGGAGCGCGCCTGCTCGAGGAGGATGTCGAGGACTTCCTCTTCCTGAGCCATGATGACGACGATCTGGCCGGGCTTGATGATGCCGGCCTTTTCGCGCGCGATCTCCTCGATCGTGGAGCCCAGCCACTTCGTGTGGTCCAGGGCGATGGGCGTGATGACGGAGACGCCCGCATCGATGACGTTCGTGGCGTCCCAGCGCCCGCCCATGCCGACCTCGACGACGGCAGCATCCACGGGGTAATCCGCGAAGGCCGCGTAGGCCATGATCGTGAAGACCTCGAAGAAGGACAGGCGCGGTCCGCCTTCTTCCTGGCTACGCTCGTCGACCATGGCAATGTACGGGGCGACGTCTTCCCAGGCGCGCACGAATCCCTCGCGCGTGATCGGGTGGCCCTCGAGGGAGATGCGTTCGCGCACGTCGAGCAGGTGCGGGCTCGTGAAGCGGCCCGTCTTCATGCCGAAAGCGGTGAGCAGCGAGTCGATCATGCGCGACGTGGAGGTCTTGCCGTTGGTGCCCGTGATGTGGATCGACGGGTAGGAGCGCTGCGGGTCGCCCAGGATGTCCAGGGCGAGCTTCACACGGTCGAGCGTGGGGTCGATGTCGTGTTCGGGGGCGCGCGCGACGATGGAGCGGTAGATCTCCTGCACGCGTTCGTCGAGGGCCATGTCTTCCTCGGCGCGGGCGAGGGCGGCCTCATGGGAAGCGCGCTCGTCGCGTGCCTCGGCGGCGTCGTCGGCGAAGTCCTCGTCCACCTCGCCCTCAATCTCTGCGAGCACGGAGGGGTCGGGGCCCAGCAACAGGGAGTTCTCCACGAGGGCACGCAGGGCGGCCTCGCGTTCGCTCTCCTCGGCCTGCGGGTCGCTCGTCTCCCCCGCCTGGGTGTCCTCGGCCTCGTCGGCCGCTTCCAGGTACGGGATCAGGTCGGCCGGGATGCCGCCGCGCTGGTCGTCGTGGGCGGGGTCTTGCCCGAAGAACGATTCGCCTGCCATGTGTCCTCCACTTCTCGCAGTGTCCCGGCCATTTTACCGGCTCGCGCGGCGCGGGCGGCCTGTTCTGCCGGTCACGGCGCGTTGCCGCGTGTTTGTCGTGCGTTGGTCGAGCGCCGTCATCGACGAGGCCGGGGCGTGGTGCCCCGCTCCCCTTTCCGCGCGCGGCGGGTAACATAGTAGGTAACAACAAGCAAAAGTGAGGTGTGGAGGGTATTCATGGGTAAGTGGTTTGGTCAGGCAAGCGAGATCGAGGAGCTGCGCGCCGAAAACTCTCGGCTCAAGGAGCAGGTCGCGACCCTTGAGGCGCGCCTGCGCGCGGCCTACGCGGACGCGGGCATCACGGCCCTGGCCGGGCCCTCGCCTACTCCCGAGGCCGCAGCTCCCACCGCGCCCCCTTCTACCGCCGCCGCGCCTTCCCCTGCCACGGCCTCGTTCCCGGAGCTGAGCGCCGCCGAACTCGACATGGTGGCCGCGGGTCGCAAGATCGCGGCGGTCCAGTCCTACAAGGGGCGCACCGGCGTCAACCTGAAGACCGCGAAAGCGGCGATCGACGCAGTGCCCAAGGCCCCGTCCGCTGGCCTGGAGCTGACGAGTGCGGAGCTCGATCTGGTGGCGGCCGGTGAGCTCTTCAGCGCGATCAAGGCCTACAAGGACCGCACGGGCGTCGACCTGAGGACCGCCAAGGCGACGATCGACGCGGTCCGTTAAGCACCCGCACTCCTGTAGTAGGATGCCGCACACAGCGCGGCATCGCGCATTGTGACAACGCTAAGGAATCAACATGCTACTCGTTGGTGAACACGAGGAAGACGGCTGGATCCAATCCACCTTTACCCTGACCTACCGCGTCGCGTGGGAGCAGCTGCTCCTCGCCGTGTATGGGGCCTACCGCTACTTTTCCGATCCCGAGGTCCTGGTGGACGGCAAGCCCGTCGAGATCGGCACCCCCGAGGACATCCTCACCATCGCCGAGGACCGCAACATCATGCTGCGTGGCATCTCGACGGTCATTACCGCGCCCCTGATGATCAGCTTCTACAACCAGGTGCAATTCGTCAACGTGTCCGTGGCTGCCGTCAACGACGAGTTCCGCGACACCGACTACGAGAAGTACAACAAGTCGATGGGTCAGCTCATGGACTCCATGGAGATCATGATGCACCTGCCCGCGCCCACCGCCGAGGAAGAACCCACCGTCAGCGACACACCGGCCGCCCAGGAAGCCGCGCCGGACACCGACGAGGTCTCCACGCAAGCGCCCGCTGGCGACGAGCCGCCGGCCGACGAGGCACAGCACGCCACTGAGGAGCTGTTTGCCTCGGACGAAGACGCGCAGGAACGGCCCATCGCCGAGGCCCAGGCGCCCGCCGAAGCCCAGGCGCCCGCCGAGGATG
>NZ_ALIY01000213.1:0-20302 GCF_000283035.1 Actinomyces sp. ICM58 | reverse complement strand
GAGGCCCGACACCGGCGCGCGGTGTCGGGCCTTTCCGTGAAAAATGCCAAGGCGCGTGGCCGCTGGCCTCACTCGGCCTTGCCGGAGCGGTGCTCCTTGATCTTCGCGGCCTTGCCGTGACGCTCACGCAGGTAGTAGAGCTTGGCGCGGCGCACGTCGCCCTTGGTAACGACCTCGATGTGGTCGATCGTGGGGGCGTGAACCGGGAAGGTACGCTCGACGCCCACACCGAAGGAAACCTTGCGGATGGTGAACGTGGAGGACACGCCGTGGCCGCGACGAGCGATCACGACACCCTGGAAGACCTGGATACGGGAGCGGTTGCCTTCGATAACCTTCACGTGCACCTTGAGGGTGTCGCCCGCGCGGAACGGCGGGATGTCATCGCGCAGCGAAGCCGCATCAACGGCGTCCAGCTTCTGCATTTTTTCTCCTTGACGCCTCTGCCGCAGGTCGGGGGCGCCTGGTTGGGCGGGCCTGTGCCCGCTCATTCCTTCGTCCGATCGTGCGCCACGGTGTCCCCCTGCGGCAGGATAAACCGCGCACAATCCTGGCTATTATCCCACGCGGCCCCTTGTTCAGGCGAGCGTTGCGCCGCCCGTCGGGGTGAGATCACGCACCATGACGATGTCGTAGTTGGTCACTCCACCGACATCGAAGGTTCGCGTCGAGCGCTTGCGGAAGCCGTGCTTCTTATAGAAGGCCTGCGCCGCTTTGTTACCTCGGTTGGTTCCCAGCACGATCGCTCGGTGTCCTGCTTTGGCGGCGTCCGCAACAGCGCGCTCGAGCAGGACGTCGGCAATGCCGCTGCCCCGCCAGGCCGCGTCCACGTAGCACTTGGACAGGTAAGCGCTTCCCACGTCGACGCGTCCGGGACGCACCAGGTCGCTCGGCAACGCATCCGGGCCGACATGGGTCAGCACGTAACCGACGAGGCCACCCCAGACCTCGGCGACGAACAGGCGGTGACGCTTGGGATCGGAAATAAGAGCGTCAAACACGTCCGCACTCAGCTGCGTGGCGATGTGCTCGTCGATCGCCTCCTGGGGCAGGTTCTGCGGGCAGGCATCCGGGAACGTGCGCGCGGCAAGCTCGCTGACTGCGACGACATCCTCAAGCTCAGCCTGTCGTACTGTGAGCCGTTCCGCAGCACCAGCTCGCGGGTAGGCGACGCCGCAGGCCGCGAGCGTCGCGCGATCGTCTCCGCTGAGGGCAGCGGCGTCGAGCGAGAGCGCGAGGTCAGGGCGCACCGCCACGGTCTTCTCGATCGCGCGGTCGCGGCGCCAGCGTTCAATCGCCGCGTGGTTACCGCCGAGGAGAACCTCGGGAATCTCGAGCGAGCGGAAGTCCCTTGGCTTGGTAAAGACGGGGTACTCGAGGAGGCCGGCTCCCGAATGGGACTCTTCGACCAGCGAGTCCGGGTTGCCCATGAACCCGTCGAGGAGCCGCGCGACCGCCTCGGTGAGAACCATCGCCGCGACCTCGCCGCCGTTGAGCACGTAGTCGCCGATGGAAAACTCAAGGACCTCGACGCCGGCTGCGCGGTAGTGCTGCGCGACCCGCGCATCGATGCCTTCGTAGCGACCGCAGGCGACGATGATCTGGTCGGCTCGCGCCAAGTCTTCCACGACGGGCTGCGTGAGCGGCGTCCCTGAGGGGGTGGGGATGGCCAGGACCCTGCGGCACGAGGCCGTGGCAGCCTCTTCGTTCTCGCACGCGAGCGGGGTGGCCAGCGCGTCGTCGAGGGCGCGCGCCCACACGTCCGCGCGCATGACCATGCCGGCGCCACCCCCATAGGGGGTGTCGTCGACGCTGCGGTGCTTGCCGGTGGCCCACTGACGCAGGTCGTGGGCGGCGAGGGTTACGAGGCCAGCGTCCTCGGCCTTACCCATGAGGGAGAGGGTCAGGGGCGTGAAATAGTCCGGGAAAATGGAGATGAGGTCGAAGCGCACGCTACTTCCCGTCCCGCTCGGAGACGGCCTGGTCGTCGAAGAGACCCGGGGGCGCGTCGATGACGACGAGGCCGCCTTCGACGTCGACCGTGGGCACGAGGGCGCTCACGAAGGGCACCATGACGCGCCCGTTCGGGGTCGCCACGAGCAGGAGGTCCTGGGCGGCGCCGGGGGTCAGGCCACTCACGGTGCCGAGAACCTCGCCCGCGGGCGTGCGGGCCTCAAGCCCTGTCAGCTGGTGGGGGTACCAGGCATCCTCCTCCTCGTGCTCCTCGACGAGCAGGCGGGCGCCACGCAGCGCCTCGGCATCCTCGCGCGAGGTGCATTCCTCGAAGGATGCGAGCACGCGGTCCTTATGCGTGCGCACGGCGCGAACGGTCAGCGCCAGGTCACGCCCGGCGACCTCCAGGCACGCCCCGGGGGCGAGAACATCAGGGTCGTCGCTGCGCACGTCGAGAATGACCTCGCCGCGCAGGCCGTGGGCCGGGCCGACGATAGCGGCTGTAAGCTGCATGAGTTCTCCTCATCATGAACGGGGATCTGTCCGAAGGATACAACGAAGGGGCCCGGCGATGCCGGACCCCTTCGAGACATGTGCGAGTCTTACTCGCGATCCGTGTCGACGACGTCGACTCGGACGGTGCCACGCGTCGACAGCGCACCCATGACGGTGCGCAGCGCGCGAGCCGTCCGACCGCCGCGCCCGATGACTCGACCCAGATCCTCGGGGTTCACGCGAACCTCCAGGAGCTGACCGCGTCGCATCGAACGGGGGGTCACCTCGACATCTTCGGGGTGGTCAACGATGCCGCTGACCAGGTGCTCCAACGCGTCGGCGAGCATGCTCAGGCATCCTCTCCGGCGGCTTCTTCGGAAGCCTTCTCGGCCTCGGCGGCGGCTGCGGCAGCAGCGGCCTCTTCCTCGGCCTTCTTCGCGGAGGCGGCGGCCTTGGACTTCTCGGCCGCAGCCTCGGCGTCCTTGACGGCCTGCTCGGCCTGGGCGGCCTTGTCGTTCTCGGAGACCTTGACGCGGGAAACCGCGTCGGCCTTGCCGTTGAACTTAGCGATGTCACCGGTCAGGACCAGCAGGTTGCGGACCTGGTCGGAGGGCTGAGCGCCGACGCCGAGCCAGTACTGGGCGCGCTCAGAGTCGATGCGGATGATCGACGGGTTGGGCTGAGGATCGTAGTAGCCAACCTCTTCGATGACGCGGCCGTCACGCTTCTTGCGGGAATCGACGACGACGACGCGGTACTGGGCGGCGTGGATCTTACCCACGCGCTTCAGGCGAATTCGAACTGCCACTTGTGTGGTCTCTCCATTTCAGAATTGGGGTGGACCTTTGCGTCCCAAGGTGGGAAACACAGGGGTCGCATCGGACCGGGACACGGCGACACGCAGTGAGAGGGTCTACGAATCGCCGGGTACAGCTAGCGATTATGCCACATTCCAGGTCGGATTCCCACATGGGGACCCCGAGCCCACCGCAGCGGCGCGGTTAAATCGATCACGTCGAGGCCGCGCTTACGGGCGCACCCACGCACGCTCTCCCCCGACGTACACGGCGCTGGGACGCGCGAGGGCCACCGGATCGATGCGCGGATCCTCATCGAGCACGATGAGGTCGCCCTCTCCTCCCTCGACGAGGCCGGGGCGCCCCAGGTAGCGCTGGCTCACCCAGGTGGAGGCGTCGATGATGAGCTGAGCGCTGGCGCCCCAGCTCGACCACAGGGCCAGCTCACCCGCGATAGAACCGTGCTGCTGGTAGCCGCCCGAATCCGTGCCCTGCAGCAGCAGCACCCCGGCGTCGATGAGCATCTGGAAGTGGTCGCGCCGCTCCTCGAACATGGCGCGCATGGTGGCGGCATAGACGGGGTATTTCGAACCGGCTTGCTCGGCGAAGTCGGCGAAGAGCTCGACCTGGCGCAGTGTCGGCGTCACCGCGATGCCGCGAGCAGCGATCTCGCTGGCCTGATCGCGATCGATACCGGTGCCGTGTTCAATGTCGTCGACTCCGGCCTCGATGAGAGAGTCGATGACCCGGTGAGAGAAGGCGTGAACCGCGATGCGCGCCCCGGCCTCGTGAACGGCTGCGACGGCGTCGACGAGCACCGACGGGTCCCACAGGGGCATGAGATCGGCGTCGGCGCCGGCCGAGCGGTCGATCCAGTCGCCGACGATCTTGACCCACCCGTCGGAGCTCTCCGCCATGGATGTCAGGACCCCAGGCAGCTCCGACTGGTCGTGGACGTCGATAGGCAAGTCGCGCATGTAGCGCTTGGGGCGGGCGACGTGTCGCCCGCAGCGGATCAGGCGGGGGCCAACCAGCGCCTGCACGCCCGAGTTGTCGACGGGCACCCCGCAGTCGCGCACGAGCGTCACGCCGCTGGCGAGCGTGAGCGCCGCCTGGCGTGCCATCTCGTCGGCGTCAACGGCGCCGGCCTGCGAATAGCCGATGTGACAGTGGGCGTCGACCAGGCCCGGCAGGACGAATCCCGCGTGACGCGCGCGGGGGCGCTCGTCATCGCTCACGCGGCGAATTGTCCCGCCCTCGAGCGACCACGTGCCGCTCACCCACCTCGGGCGAGCGGCCGCGTCCTGGGCCCACAGGCCGACGCCGGAGAGGATCATCGGATCAGAGCTGTCCGAGCATGCGCTTGACATCGTCGGGCAGATCGTCGATCGTCGGACGCGGAGCGGGGGCGGGGGCCGGAGCACCGAAGGAGGAGCCCTGCGGGGCGCTGCGCTCGGACGGGGGCAGCATGGCTTCGAGCTCCTGCTGGCGGCGCTTGGCGGGATTGCCCGAACGCGCCTTCTTCTTCATGCGGGCGCGCTGGGCCTGAGCCTTGCGGGCGTTCGCCTTCTGCTTGGCCTTGCCGCCGCGTCCGGGCATGGCGCCCATTCCAGGCATTCCCCCGCCCATCTGACCCATCTGGCCCATCATCTCGCGGGCCGCCTCGAAACGCTGAACGAGCTGGTTCACCTCGGCGACGGTCGTACCCGAGCCGCGGGCGATGCGCGCGCGGCGGGAGCCGTTGAGGATGGACACGTCCTCGCGCTCCGCGGGGGTCATCGAACGGACGATGGCCTCGACGCGGTCGACCTCACGCTCGTCGAAGTTCTCGATCTGGTCTCGCAGCTGCGCGGCGCCCGGGATCATGCCGAGCATCTTCTTCATCGAGCCGAGCTTCTTGATCTGCTGGAGCTGGCTCAGGAAGTCGCCGAGGGTCAGCTGGCCGGCCAGGGCCTTGGAAGCGACCTTTTCGGCCTCCTCCGCGTCCATCTTCTTCTCTGCCTGCTCGATGAGGGTGAGGATGTCGCCCATGTCGAGGATGCGCCCGGCCATACGATCCGGGTGGAATCGCTCGAAATCGTCGAGGCCCTCGCCGGTGGAGGCAAAGAGGATAGGCGCGCCGGTCACGCCGCGCACGGACAGGGCCGCGCCGCCTCGCGCGTCGCCATCGAGCTTGGACAGGACGACGCCGGTGAAGCCGACGCCGTCACGGAAGGCCGTGGAGGTGGTGACCGCGTCCTGACCGACCATGGCGTCCAGGACGAACATGATTTCGTGGGGGCGCACCGCGTCGCGGATCGCGATCGCCTGGTCCATCATCTCCTGGTCGACGCCCAGGCGGCCGGCGGTGTCGACGATGACGACGTTGATGCCGCTCTGGCGGGCGAACTCGACGCCGCTTCTCGCGACCTCGACCGGGTTGCCCACGCCGTTGCCCGGCTCGGGTGCCCACACCTTCACGCCGGCGCGTTCACCGACGACCTGAAGCTGCTGGACGGCGTTGGGGCGCTGGAGGTCGGATGCGACGAGGAGGACGGTCTTGCCTTCCTCACGCAGCCACTTACCCAGCTTTCCGGCGAGCGTCGTCTTACCGGCACCCTGGAGGCCAGCGAGCATGAAGACGGTGGGACCGGACTCGGCGAAGGCGAGCTCGCGCGTCGCGCCACCCAGGATCTCCACGAGCTCCTCGTGGACGATAGAGACAACCTGCTGGCCGGGGTTGAGAGCCTTCGAGCGCGCCGCGCCGTAGGCCTTCTCGCGCACCTGGGTGGTGAACTGGCGAACGACGGGGAGCGCGACGTCCGCGTCGATGAGGGCGCGACGGATGTCGGAAATCGCCTGATCGACGTCCGACTCGGTCAGGACCCCGCGGCTGCGCAGGGTGCGGAAGGATTGGGTCAGGCGATCTGACAGGTTTCCAAACACGTGTTCTCTCCCAAGATGGCGACAGTACTAGGCCAGATTAGCGCACCTCGGCCCCGGTCGTATGTCTGACCGGGGCCGAGGAGAGTGAGGTGGGCGTGAGCGCGAGGCTAGGCCCGGCCCACGATGGCGTCGACAAAGCCCGCGGGGTCGAAGGGGGCGAGATCGTCCGCTCCCTCGCCGAGGCCGACGAACTTGACGGGCACGCCGAGGGCACGCTGGACCGAGACGACGATGCCGCCCTTGGCGGAGCCGTCGAGCTTCGTCAAAACGATGCCGGTCACCCCGGTCGCCTCCGCGAAGACCTCGGCCTGCTTCATGCCGTTCTGGCCGGTGGTGGCGTCCAGGACGAGGAGGACCTCGGAGACGGGCACCTGCTTTTCCATGACGCGCTTGATCTTGCCGAGCTCGTCCATCAGGGTCGACTTGTTTTGCAGGCGGCCCGCGGTGTCGACGAGGACGACGTCCACATCGCGCGAGATTCCCTCACGCACGGCCTCGAAGGCGACGGATGCCGGGTCGGCGCCCTCGCGGTCGGAGCGCACGACATCGACGCCCACGCGCTCGCCCCAGGTGGCCAGCTGGTCGGCGGCGGCCGCGCGGAAGGTGTCGGCGGCGCCCAGGAGGACGGACTTGTCCTCCGCGACGAGGATGCGGGCGAGCTTACCAACGGTCGTGGTCTTGCCGGTGCCGTTGACGCCCACCATGAGGACGACGGCGGGCCTCGCGGCACCGTCTACCTCCGGGCGGGTCAGGTTCAGGGAGCGATCCATGTCGGGGCCGACGAGGGCCAGGAGCTCCTCGCGCAGGATCTCGCGGATACGCGCCTCGTTAGTCGTGGACTCGACGGCGACGCGGCGCTTGAGCGCCTCCATGAGAGAGTCCGTGGCCTCCAGGCCAAGATCCGCGATGAGCAGGGATTCCTCGATTTCCTCCCAGTCGGCCGCGCTGAGCTGGCCGCGGCTGAGCACGCCAAGGATGGCGCGGCCCAGGGAACCGGAGGAGGCGAGGCGCTCGCGCAGACGCTCCATGCGCCCGCGCACGGGTTCGGGGCGTTCGACGGAAACGGCAGGCTGTTCCTCGACGGCCGACTCGGTTTCCTCGGCGACCTCGGGACCTGCGCGTGGTTCGTCTCCCCCGTCTTCATCGGATTCGGTTGGTTCTGGCGTGTCGGCGCCCACGGGCGCCGGGGTGTCGAGCCGCGCGGTCACGTCGTCGCTGCGGCGGTGCCGGGCGCTCACGGCGAGGCGGATGGCAACGCCGATAAGTACGGCGACCACTAGGGCGACGACGACCGCCCACGGCGATTGAAAGAGTGAAACAAATGCGTCCATGGGGACATTATCCCCCATGGACGCATCGCTAGGACAACGCGAGAACCGTCACGACCCCGCGGGCCCGTCCGAGCGGGCGGCCTCAGCGCTTCCCTTGCGGCCGCGCTCGAAGCGGCCACTGACGCGCTCAGTCACGTTCTCGAGGCGGTCGATACCCGGAAGCCGATCGGCGTCGAAGTAGGCGTTCGAGGAATCGGCGGACTGCAGGAGGGACTGCAGGGAGGCGGTGCGGGGCACGACGGGCCCATCGTCGGAAGAGGAGGCGCGCTTAGGCAACGAGTGAGTCTTCACGTCCTCCCGAATCTCCTCCCCCTCGCGCTTGATGACGCCCTTCCAGTCGTCCGCGCTGCGTCGCGAGAGCGCCAGCACGGCCACGACTCCGGTCGCGACAACGAGAACCAGGACGACGGTCAGGACAAGAATCATTGCACCCTCAAGCATGTCTTCATCCTGCCCTACCCGCCCCTCAAAAGCGACAAAGGCACCCGATCCTGACCGCTTTGTGACAATGTTGACGGGGCCGGGAACATCGTGTTCCCGGCCCCGTCAAGCAACGCCAGCGGCGTCAGTCGAGGTAGTCGCGCAGCACCTGCGAACGCGAAGGGTGGCGCAGCTTCGACATCGTCTTAGATTCGATCTGGCGGATGCGCTCGCGCGTCACGCCGTAGACCTTACCGATCTCGTCCAGCGTCTTGGGCTGCCCATCGCCCAGGCCGAAGCGCATCGACACGACGCCAGCCTCTCGCTCCGACAGCGTGTCGAGCACGTGGTGGAGCTGTTCCTGCAGGAGCGTGAAGGACACGGCGTCGGCGGGCACGATGGCCTCCGAGTCCTCGATGAGATCACCGAACTCGGAGTCGCCGTCCTCGCCCAGGGGCGTATGCAGCGAGATGGGCTCGCGCCCGTACTTCTGGACCTCGACGACCTTCTCAGCGGTCATGTCGAGCTCCTTAGCGAGCTCCTCGGGGGTAGGTTCGCGGCCCAGGTCCTGCAACATCTGGCGCTGGACGCGCGCCAGCTTGTTGATGACCTCAACCATGTGCACGGGGATGCGGATTGTGCGCGCCTGATCGGCCATCGCGCGGGTGATTGCCTGACGAATCCACCACGTGGCGTAGGTGGAGAACTTGTAGCCCTTCGTGTAGTCGAACTTTTCGACCGCACGGATCAGACCGAGGTTACCCTCCTGGATCAGGTCCAGGAACTGCATGCCGCGCCCGGTGTAACGCTTGGCCAGGGACACAACCAGACGCAGGTTAGCCTCGAGCAGGTGGTTCTTCGCCTGCTGGCCGTCCTGGGCGAGGAAGTGCAGCTCGCGGCGCTCGCGGCTGGTCATCTCGTCGGCCTGGTTCTTCAGCTTGAACTCGGCGTACAGGCCGGCCTCGATGCGGCGGGCCAGGTCGACTTCCTGCTCGGCGTTCAGCAGGGAGACCTTACCGATCTGTTTGAGGTAGTCCTTGACGGGGTCGGCGGTCGCGCCGGCGACGGTGACCTGCTGGACGGGCTCGTCCGTTTCGTCGGAATCGGAGACGACGAATCCACCCTTCACATGGATGCCGGTGTTCGTGCGCTCGCGCAGTGCAGCGCCCTCGCTCACCTTCGAGTCTTCCTCCTCCGGCTCCTCCTCGACCTCAGCCACGTCCTCGTCGTCAGCGTCAGTGTCGAGTTCGGGATCCTCGAGATCCGCGCCGGTAGGCTCCAACTCCTCCTCTTCGGTGACCTCCAGATCGACCGCGACCTCCTCGACGGCCTCGGCGTCCTTCTTCTTGCGCCCGCGCGGCTTCTTGGCGGCGGGCTTGTCGACGCCGGCCTCGGTCGCCTTCTTCTTGGTCTTCGTGGCGGCAGCCTTCTTCGCGGGGGCCTTCTTGGCAGCGGGCTTCTTAGCGGCGGACTTCTTCTCCTCGGGGGCCGAGGCCGCGTCGGCAGACGCCGTCGCCTTCTTGGCGCGGGTGGTCTTCTTCGCGGGGGCCTTCACCTCCGGGGTTTCCTCGTTCGTCGCGGAGTCCTTTGCCGAAGCGCGCGATGCACTCACACGGGTCCCTTTCGTTGATGGGCATGCACAACAGAGCCGATTGCAAATCGGCATACCAGCGCCAGTCTAGTGCCTCGCCCCGTAGTTTTCCTGACGGTAGGTGTGAATCTTCCCCGCCTGCGCCCCGCGCGCTCACGCCCCGGTCCGTTAGAGTGGGCACATGAGTCTGAGCGACAGTTTCTCCGTGCTGCGTCCCCGCATCGACGAGGCCACGGCCTCTAGTCTCGCGGGTCTGCTCGCACGCGCCGGCGCCGGCATCCGCTCCGAGGAGTTCTCCGAGGCTGTGCTCGCCTCCGTCGTCGGCGGCAAGCGCTTCCGCGCCCTCATGGCGCACGTCGGGTATTGCCTAGGGGCACACATCCCCCTCGAGGAGGTGGACATCCCCGACCTGGGCGCCGCGTTGGAGCTGTACCAGGCCAGCGCCCTCGTGCACGACGACATCATCGACAACGCGAACGAGCGCCGCGGCATGCCCACGCCACACAGGACCCTCGCCGAGCACCACACCCGGCGATCGTGGATCGGCTCATCGACCGACTTTGGCCGCCACGGCGCAATCCTCGTCGGCGACTTCCTCTTCTCCGCGGCGGCCGCGGCGGCCGACCGCCAGGCTCTGAGCCTCGGCGACGAACGCGCCGAAGCGTTCACGCGACGCTTCGCCGACATGCACGCGGAGGTGGCGCTGGGCCAATACCTGGATATTGCGGCCGAACAGGCGCCCCTCGACCCGCAGCGCTCGGATGCCCTGCGCACGAGCGACTCCCTCGAAGTCGCCCTCCACAAGTCGGCCCACTATTCGGTCGTCCACCCGGCGATTCTGGGCGCGATCTGCGGGGCGGCCAGCGTCGAGGCCGGAGCCGCGCTCGCCGACACCCTCGAGGAGGTCCTCACCCCGTGGGGCCTGGCCTTCCAGCTGCGCGATGACGACCTCGGAGTCTTCGGGGATCCCCAGGTAACCGGCAAGCCAGCGGGAGACGACCTGCGCGAGGGCAAGCGCACCGTGCTGCTTGCTCTGACCTGGGCGGCCTCCTCCCCCGCCGAACGCGAGGCTCTCACCGAAGTGCTCGGAGTCGCCACCGCCTCGCCGGAGCAGATCGCGCGAGCCACGCAGATCGTTCACAGCAACGGCCGGGGCGCCCACGAAGAGGAAATCGCGCGCCTGGTCGAGGAGGGCCACCGCGCGCTCGACGCCGTGCAATTCGCGCCGCAGGCCTCGGGCATGCTGCGCGAGCTGTGCCTCATCCTCACCTCCCGGCGCGCTTAGGCGCCGGGAACGCGGCTCAGAAGGCCAGGGTCGAGGCGATGCGGTTGACCCGGTGGTGGCGCCCCGACGTCATCGCGTCGATCGGTCGCTCGCCCAGCTCATCCTGGAGCGTGTAGAGCCACTCCAGGGCCTCCTCGGGCGTGAATCCGTCATCCGCGAGGAGCGTGAGCGTTCCCTGAAGGACCGGCAGGGGCTCCCAGCCGTCGGCACCCTTGACGATCACCTCGCGCGGGATCCCGCGCTCTCCGCGTGCCGTGCGTGCCTCGATCAGGACGCGATCGCGGATCAGCTGCTTGAGGCGGCGTTCTTCAATGCCGAGCAGACGGCACACCTCGTCGGCGGACAACAGGGAGATATCAGCACTGGTCATAGGGGCAAGACTACCCCATCTCAACGCCGCACCGAGGCCCGCACCTCCACTGATTTGACGAAAACTCCCATAGAATCAACCAGGTGAGTGACGAGAGAACATTCGACCAAACCGATCCGTTGATCGGCCTGCTGGTCGACGAACGATACCGGGTCACCCGCAGGCTGGCCCGCGGCGGCATGGCTACCGTGTACGTCGCACAAGATGAGCGACTCGACCGGCCCGTCGCCCTCAAAGTGATGCACCCGCACCTGGCAGACTCTGCCGCATTCGTCGAGCGTTTCCGCCGCGAGGCGCGCTCGGCCGCGCGCATCGTGCACCCCGGCGTCGTCTCGGTCTTCGACCAGGGTATCGTGACGGGCCAGGGATTCCTCGTCATGGAACTCATCGACGGCACGAACCTGCGCCAGCTCCTGCGCGCGCAGGGCGCCTTCACGATCCCCCAGGCGCTGCGCTATACGACCGACACGCTCGAGGCTCTGCGTGCCGCCCACCGCGTCGGCGTCATCCACCGCGACATCAAACCCGAGAACATCCTCGTTCCCACCGACGGCCCCGCCAAGGTCACCGATTTCGGCCTGGCCCGAGCGGCCTCCGAGGTCTCGATGTCCTCGACCGGCAACATGCTCGGGACCGTGGCGTACATTGCGCCCGAGATCGCCACGACCGCCGAGGCCGACGCGCGCTCCGACATCTACTCCGTGGGCATCATGCTCTACGAGATGCTCACCGGCGCCGTGCCGTGGGCGGGTGAGTCCCCCCTGCAGATCGCCTCGCACCACGTCTCCGACAACGTGCCCAGCCCGTCCGCCGCGCAGCCCTGGATCCCCCGCGAGATCGACGACCTCGTCGCCGCTCTCACGGCGCGCGAGAGCGCGAACCGTCCCGCCGACGCCTCCGACGCGATCGACCTCGTCGCGCGAGCGGCGGCTACCATCCCCTCTGAGCTGGCGAACCGCCGCGCGGACGTCGCTCCCGAGGAGCGCCACCGCGCCTTAGAGACGAGCGCCCTGAACACGGAGATCATGCCCGCCCAATTCACGAGGCCCCTGCCCGCGCCCGCTTCCAGCAGCGTCGCACTCGTGCACACCTCCGGTGCGACGCAGGTCGCGGCGGCGGCCTCGCCCCCGAAGAAGTCCGCGCGCGCCGCCGCGTGGATCGTACTCGTCGTGCTCCTCCTCGTCGTCGCAGGTGTCGGCGGGCGCTGGTGGTGGACCGAGTACGGGCCCGGCTCCTACCTAACAATGCCCGAGACGACGGGGCGCACGCTGGCCGACGTACAGGCCGACCTCGACGCGCTCGGCCTACGCACACAGGTCGAGGAGGAGTTCTCCGACGACGTCGACACCGGCTCGGTCACGCGCTCCGACCCGGAGGGCGGCTCCTCCGTCCACAAGCGCGCAGAGGTCCAGCTCTACGTCTCCAAGGGCGTAGACATGAAGACCGTCCCCGAGCTGACGGGCAAGAGCCAGGACGAGGCCCAGCGCTCCCTTACCGAGGTCGGCCTGACCGTCGGAGCCATCACCGACGCCTACTCCGAGGACGTCCCCCAGGGCCAGGTCATCTCGCAGTCGGTCGCCGCCGGCACCTCGCTCGCGCACGACTCAGCCGTCGACATCGTCCTGTCCAAGGGCCGCCAACCCCTGACCGTGCCCACCCTGAGCGGCTTGAGCGCGAGCGCGGCGAAGAGCGCCATCGAGGACCTCGGCCTCGTCGCCGCGCCCACCGACGCCTACTCCGACACTGTCGCCGAGGGTCAGGTCATCTCGCAGCAGACCCGCGAGGGCTCCACGCTCCACCGCGGGGACTCTGTCGCCTACACGGTGTCCAAAGGCCCCGAAAAGGTCGCTATCCCCGACGTCGTCGGGCTCCAGCGCGAGGAGGCGCGCTCGCGCCTGGAGAGTGCCGGATTCACCGTCAAGGAGGAAGCCGTCCTCGGCGGATTCTTCGGAACAGTCCGCTCCTCCGACCCGGCCGCGGGCACCATGACCAAGAAGGGCTCGACCGTGACCATCACGATCGTCTGACGCACGCTCGTTGAGATGCGAGCACTACGAACTGCGGCCCCGTCTGTGACAGACGGGGCCGCAGTTGCATGATCGCGGGCGCGAGGAGGTCATTCCTCGTGGGAGGAGCCATTCGCCAGATACTGGGCGACCTGGAAGGCCATCTCCAGGCTCTGCTGGTGATTCAGGCGCGGATCGACGAGGGTCTCGTAGCGGTCGCGCAGCGACTGTTCGTCGATGCGTTCGGACCCGCCGATCACCTCGGTCACGTCGTCGCCCGTCAGCTCCACGTGCAGGCCGCCGGGAACCGTGCCCGCGGCCTCGTGAGCCTCGAAGAAGCCACGAACCTCGTCCATGACCGTCTCAAAGCGGCGCGTCTTGTAGCCGGTCGACGACGTGATCGTGTTGCCATGCATCGGATCCGTCATCCACGTGATCGGACGGCCATCCTCGCGCGCGGCCTCAAGCAGCGGAGGCAGCGCCTCGCGGATGCGCCCCGCACCCATGCGCGTGATGAACGACAGGCGCCCATCCTCACCATCCGGGTTCAGCCGGTCGACGAGCGAGAGCATCTGGTCGCGCGTCGTGGACGGTCCAAGCTTGACCCCAATCGGGTTACGCACGCGCGAGAGCAGCTCGATGTGAGCGCCCTCCTCCTCGCGCGTGCGCTCCCCCGCCCACAGGAAGTGAGCGGACGTATTGTAGGGTTCTCCCGTGCGCGAATCGATGCGCGTCATCGCGGACTCATACTCCAGGAGCAGGGCCTCGTGCGACGAAAACAGGTCCACGTCGCGCAGCGTCTCGAAGTCGACGCCGGCGGCACCCATGAACTTGATCGCGCGGTGGATGTCTTCGGCCAGCGACTCGTAGCGCGCGTAGGCCGGGTTCGACATGAAACCCTGGTTCCAGCGGTGCACCTGACGCAGATCCGCGTAGCCGCCCTTCGTGAAGGCACGGATCAGGTTCAGCGTCGAGGCCGCATGGTTGTACAGGGCCAGGAGCCGCTGCGGGTCGGGCTCACGCGACTCGGGCGTGAACTCGAAGGAGTTGACGGCGTCACCGCGATAGCTCGGCAGCGTCACGCCGTCTCGCGTCTCCACGTCGGAGGAACGAGGCTTGGCGTACTGACCGGCGATGCGCCCGACCTTAATGACCGGCAACGACGCGCCGTAGGTGAGCACGACGGCCATCTGCAGCAGCGTCTGGATCTTCAAACGCACGTGGTCGGCCGTCGCCTCAGCGAACGTCTCCGCGCAGTCGCCCCCCATGAGGACGAACGCCTCGCCGCGCGACGCCGCACCCATCCACGTGCGTAGGTCATCGACCTCGCCCGCGAATACGAGAGGCGGCTGACGGCGCAGCTGAGCCGTCACCTCTGCTACGGACTCGGCATCCGCATACGAGGGTTGTTGGGCAGCGTCCAGGCCGCGCCACGTGTCCCAGGGAGCGCGCTCCCCGGACTCGGGCGACCACAGACGCTCGGGGACGCGGCGGGAGCGCGGCTTGCGCACGGGCTCGCCGCCGCGTCCGGGAGTGATCGAAGGAATCACGCGAAGCGACTCACTCGCCAGCCGGCTCGACGCTCTGGCCGATCTCGGCCATCATCTCGAGGAACCACGGAGCCGAGATGTCGAAAGGCTTACCGCCCGCGATGCGCGGGAAGGCGATGGCCTTCAGACGATCGTTGTCCTCTTCGTCGTGTCCGATGACACCGGACTCGCCCTTGAACGCGCACTCGACGGCCAGGTCGGTCATCGACTTGATGAGGCGCAGGTCGTCGGCGTTCGCGCGAGAGGAACGCGAGAAGTAGCCGGACTTCTGAACCATGACCTTCTCGGCGTCGATCTTCTCGGCGAACTGCTTGGCAAACCACTGGCCGGGGTTGATCGTGTCGAGCTTGACGTGACCGAAGGGGTCGCGCTGAACCTCGCCACCGGCGGCCTCGATCTCCGCGATAATCTCGGGGACGCCGGCGCCCTCGGACAGGAAGATGTTGACGTTGCCCTGCTCGTCCATGATCGCCTTCAGGCGCTTCGCCTCGGCATCCAGGTCGATCTTCATCTCGGGCAGGAAGATGGCGTGGATGTCCCAACGCTCCTTGGACAGGCCGATCGAGGGCACCCACTCCTGAGTCTTGAGCCACTCGTGGTAGCGCAACGAGCCCGCGGCGGTAAGCCAACCGCAGTGGCGGCCCATGATCTCGTGGATGATGAGCATGCGGGGGTTCGAACGATGCTCGCCGATGACGTTCTGGGAGTACTCCGAGACCTCTTCGGCAGCGGTCCAGGCGCCCAGGGACTGGCGGATCGGCACAACGTCGTTGTCGATCGTCTTGGGCAGGCCCACGACGGTGAGGTGGTAGTCGTGCTCCTCCAGGTAGGCGGCCAGGTCGGCGGCCGTCGTGTTGGTGTCGTCGCCACCGATCGTGTGCAGGACGTCGACGCCGTCGGCGCGCAGCTGCTCGGCAGCCTTCTGCAGCGGGTCCTCGTCCTCGGACACGAGGCCGCGCTCGACGAGGTTCTTCTTGTTCGTCAGCTTGACGCGGGAGTTACCGATCGGCGAGCCGCCGAAGCGGTGCAGGACGGCGGCGTGCTTGCGCGCTTCCTCGTCCACCAGCACGTAGTTGCCGGTGAGCAGGCCGTGGTAGCCGTTCTGGTAGGCGATGATCTCAACGGTGGGATCAATTTCGTTGTAGCGCTCAATGAGTCCGCCGACGGCGGAGGACAGGCACGGGGCGAAGCCACCTGCGGTCAGCAGGGCAACACGACGGACCGACATGAATGTCACCTTTCTCAGGTTGGTTGGGGACGGCCCCGCGCGCGCATACGCGGCCAGCGTCACCCCGGCTGCCCGATGGGGCTGCCTAGTGAACGGGCGCGCGCGTGCGCAGGGCACAGTTCATTCTACCCGGCCCACACCGCGTTTCGCCAAGGACGCCCGTCCCACGAAACGCCGGTGCGCGCCACCAACCGCCGCGGCGAATCGGAGCAGATTACTCCTTGTCTGCGCCCTTGTCCTCGGCACTGTCCTCCTCGGCGCTCTCCTCCTCGGGGGCAGTCGGCACGGGGACGTCGGGAGCGGTGCGTCCGCCCGGCGCGGGGCGGCCGTTGGAGGGAACCGGGCCCTCGAAGGCGCCCTCGGCTGCCAGCTGCGCCTTGACGTCGGCGGCGTACAGGTCGACATACTCCTGGCCGGACAGGAGCATCAGGTTGTACATGATCTCGTCGGTGATCGCGCGCAGCACGTAGCGGTCCTTATGCAAGCCCTTGTAGCGCGAGAAGTCGAGGGGCTCGCCAATCACCATGCCGATGTTGGTACGAGAGGGGATCTTCTGGCCGATCGGCTGCGCGGCGTGCGTGCCGATCATGGCGACGGGGATGACGGGGGCACCGGACAGGAGCGCGAGGCGGGCCACGCCGGTCTTTCCGCGGTAGAGGCGCCCGTCGGGGCTGCGCGTCCCCTCGGGATAGATGCCGAAGAGTTCGCCGTCGCGCAGGCGCTTGAGGCCGGCGTTGAGCGCCCCCTCGGAAGCGCGCCCGCCCGTTCGATCGACGGGGATGGTACCCACGGCGCGCATGAACTCCTTGGTCATCCAGCCCTTCACACCCGTTCCCGTAAAGTAGTCGGCCTTACCCATGAAGACGACCTCGCGGTCGAGCATCATCGGGAGGAAGACGGAGTCCCACACGGCGTTATGGTTGGAGGCCAGGATGGCGGGCCCCTCGGCGGGGATGTTTTCCTTGCCGCGAATCCACGGGTGGTACGCAGCCTTGAGAATCGGGCTGCCGGTCGCCTTGAGTGCCTGATAGAACGCCACTGTGACTCCTCGATTGTCAGCGGGCGCGCGGGCGCGCGTTCGAATTAGTATCAACTCTATGACGAAACAGACTCCCGTGCGCAATTGTGGGGAAACCATCGCGCCCCAAGAGTCTGACAAACGCTATGCTCGCGCGCTTGTTTCTGACGCTCTGTCTCAACGTGCGAGATCGGAGATTCAGCTGAGCCTCGACGCGGTGGGCACCCCGGCCTCGCGCGGGCACTGGGTGGTCGTCGACCTCGAGACGACGGGGCTCGGCGCGGGCGCGGAGATCACAGAGATCGGCGCGGTTTCGGTGCGCGACGGGCGCATCACGGATGAGTTCTCCTCCCTCGCGCGCCCCTCGCGTCCCATTCCCCCGTTCATTACGTCGCTGACGGGCATCACGCCCGCGATGGTCGCAGACGCGGACCCGATAGCCTCCGTCCTCGATCGTTTCATGGAGTGGTCGGGACTCGACGGGGAGAGCGCCCCCGTCCTCGTCGCGCACAACGCCTCCTTCGACGTGGGTTTCCTGCGGCGTGCGGCGCGCGCGTCTGGGCGCCCCTGGCCGAAGCCGCGCGTGGCCGATACGCTGGCTCTGGCCCGTCTGGCGCTGCCGCGCCCGCTCGTGCGCAACCACAAGCTCGCGACGATAGCCTCGTATTTCGGGACTGCGACCACGCCGGAGCACCGGGCCCTCGGGGACGCGCGCGCCACGGCCGAGGTGCTCCTCGGGTTCATCGACCTGCTTGCCTCGGCGGGAGCGACGGACGTGGAGGACCTGGTGGCGCTCAGCGAGGTCAGCCCGTCGCGGCGCCCCAGCACGCCTCCCTTCGTCGCGGAGCTGCCCACCACGCCCGGCGTCTACCACTTCGTCAATACGTCGGGCGACACGCTCTACGTCGGGTCGGCCTCGTCGCTGCGCTCGCGCGTGAGCAGTTACTACACGCGCGCGGAGAAGCGCCCGAAGGTCCAACGCATGGTGTCCCTGGCCTGTGGGGTCCGTTCCTTCCCCACCTCCTCCGTCCTGGAGGCGCGCATCCGGGAGCTGCGCGACATCGCGACCCTGGCTCCCCCCTACAACTCCGCGTCGCGCCGCCAGGCCAGCCAGCACTGGGTGGTGCGCGACGGACACCGCGCGCTCGTCACCCGGGCCGTGTCCCTGGAGGACCTGCCCCGCGCCCTCGGCCCCTTCGGTACGCGCCAACACGCCACGCGGGCGGCCGACGCGATCAGGAGGGCTCTCGACGAGGCGGGGGCGAGCGACGCCACCGCCTTCATCGACGAGGCCGTGGCCGCCACCTCCCTGATTGTTCCCACCGCTCTCACCGAGGCGATGACGCGCCTGTCCGCCCAGGGCCTCTTCGAGCCGGCGGCTCGCGCACGCGACGACCTGAGCGCCTACATGGCGGGCGTGGAACGCTCCACGATGCGCCCCATTTTGGCGGCGCCCCGCATCGTGTGGGGGACGCGCCGGGACGCGGGGCAAGCGGGATGGATCGTGCACGTCGCCTCTTTCGGGCGCCTCGTCAGCTCCGTCGTCGTGCCCCCGCAGGCCGATCCGACGCCCTGGATCGAGCTGGCGACCTCCACGCCGCCGGTGGAGACGGACGGGCTCGCCGCCAGGGCGGCGTCGTGGTCCGAAAGCTCGCTCATCAGCGCCCAGCTGTGCGAAGCGGGGACGCGTCTGATCGAGTGGAACTCTCCCCTTCCGTGGGCCCAACCGATGGTGAGCCCGCTACGAGACGGGCGGCTGCGAGAGCTCTTGGCTCAGGCAACCGCCCATCCCGGTGAGCGAGCGCAGCGCTAGGCGGCGCCGGGAAGTCTAGCTGTTGGAGGCGTGCGCCCACCGATCGACGAGGCGCGCTCCCGCGCCGTCGGCGAGGGCACCGAGCGCCCGCTCGACCGCGCAGCGCATACGAGGCGTGAAATCCTGCGCGGTCACGGGCTGATCCAGGCCCTCCCAGGCCACGATGCCAGCCCCCACGTTCAGGGCGACCGCATCGCGCACGGCGGAGACTCCCCCACCCGAGAGGACATCGCGGGCCACCGCAGCGTTGTACGACGCCTCCCCGCCGGCCAGGTCGTCGATCGCGGCCGCTGCCATGCCGAGCTCGTCGCGCGCATCGAAATCGGTGGGCGTCACCTGGCCACCCGACACGATCCAGACCTGGTTCGTGTCCGCGGTCGTCAGCTCGTCGAGTCCAGTGGTGGCCCCTCTAAAGACGAGGGCGGAGCACCCGCGGGACGCGTACACGCCCGCCATGAGGCGCGCGTTGTCTTCCTTGGCCGATCCGACCGCGCAGGCCCGGACCTTGGCGGGATTCGTCAGCGGGCCGAGAACGTTAAAGGCCGTCGGGAAGCCGAGGGCGCGGCGCACGGGGGCCGCGAATCTCATCGAGGGATGCATCTTGTTGGCGAAGAGGAAGGCGATGCCCACCTCCTCGAAGATAGAACGCAAGCGCTCGGTATCGACGTCCAGGTTGACCCCCAGCGCCTCGATGACGTCGGCGGAACCCGACTGGGAGGTGGAGGCGCGATTGCCGTGCTTGATGAGCGGGATCCCCATCGCGGCCAGCACGATCGCCGACATCGTCGAGACGTTGACGGTCTTGTAGCCGTCGCCGCCCGTGCCGACGATGTCGAGGGCGCGGCTGGGCAGGTCGACGGGGGTGGCGTGGTCCGCCATGCCGTCCGCCAGGCCGTGAATCTCCGTGACGGTGGCCCCCTTGATCGCCATGGCGGTCAGGAAGGAGGCGAGGCGAGCGTCGCCGAGCTCGCCGCTCATCACCTGATCCATGAGCCAGTAGGACTGGTCGTAGTCCAGGGCGTCACCGGCGTTGAGCGCGGCGATGATCGGTGCCCATTCGCGCTGGCTCATCAGTGGGCCTCGCGCAGGACGTCCGCGACGGTCTCCTGCAGGATGATCGGATCGATCGGATCCGCAACCGTGGCGGCTGCACCGGCCCAGGTGGCGAGCCACTCGTCCTGGGGGCGCGCCGTCAGGAAAATGATCGGCGGGACGTCCTCTCGCGTCTCCAGAAGGTCCTGGGCAACCGACATGCCGCCCTCCTTCTTCGTTTCAGCGTCGAGGATAAGGGCCGCGAAATCCTGCTGGTCGAAGGCGTCGCGCACGCCGAAACCAGTGGCAGCCTCCACCCACTCGATACGGGGCGTGTCCTTGGAGGCACGCAGGCCCACGCCGTTGACGACGGCGGCACGCTTGTCCAAGTCGTCGCTGAAAACCAGGATCGAGACGGTTTCGTCGCTCATGAAAGCTCTCCTTGAGTATGTGGCGTGATCGACGCGTTGACCTCATTCTAACGGCTT
>NZ_ALIY01000212.1:0-2147 GCF_000283035.1 Actinomyces sp. ICM58 | reverse complement strand
ACGCGGCGTGGGCGGCGCGGGCGGCGCGCTCGGCGCGCATGCGTTCGAGCCTGGAGGGAGGCGGAGGAGGATAGAGCGCCATCATGTCACCGTTCGATGCGCGTGCGCGTGAAACGCTCGTGGGTGCGCGACGGCGTCGGACCGCGCTGCCCCTGATAGTGAGAGCCGAGTCCCTGCGAACCGTAGGGATGCTCGGCCGGGGAAGACAAGTCGAAGAAGCACAGCTGCCCGATCTTCATGCCCGGGTAGAGCAAGATCGGCATCGTCGCCGTGTTCGACAGCTCGAGGGTCACGTGCCCGGAGAAGCCAGGGTCGATAAAGCCCGCGGTGGAGTGGGTGAGCAGGCCGAGGCGCCCGAGCGACGACTTGCCCTCCAGACGCGCCGCGATGTCGTCTCCGAGGGAGACGAGCTCGTAGGTGGCGCCCAGGACGAATTCGCCGGGGTGCAGAACGAAGGGCTGGTCCGGGCCGACGTCGACCTGGTGCGTCAGATCCGACTGATCCGCCGCCGGGTCGATCACCGGGTAGCGGTGGTTATCGAAGAGGCGAAACAGGCGATCCAGCCTCACGTCGATACTGGCCGGCTGGACCAGATCACGGTCCAGCGGATCGAGGCGGATTCGCCCGGAGTCCAGGGAGGCGTTGATGTCGCGGTCACTGAGCAGCATGACACGATTGTCGCATACTCAGCGCCGCGACAACAGCCTCAGAGTCAGACGAGGGGCTGGCCCGATGCGTCGTAGCCGTAGGAGCCGGAACGCATGATGATCATGATGAACTCGATGAGTGCCCAGATGGCGGAGATGGGCGCACCGACGAGGGTGATCGTCAGCACCAGCTGGATGATGCCTCGGGTCGTGTAGCCCAGGTAGAAGTTGTGCACGCCGAAGCCGCCCAGGAAGAAAGCCAGGACCAGGGCGAGGACCCACTGCTTGGGCGGGGTCGCGTAGGCCTGCTGACCGTAGGCGGGCTGTCCGTATGCGGGCTGGCCGTAGGCCGGGTCGCCGTAGCCTGCCGACCCGTAGGCGGGCTGCTCGGGGGAAGGCTGCGCGCCAGGCGCGCCGCCGAAGGGGGCCTGATTCGCGGCCGGCTGCTCAGGGCCAGGGAAGGACTGGGCACCCGCGGCGTCGTAGGCGGTGCCGTAGGTGGTGGAGCCCGGGGTGGCGGTGGCCTCGTCGAAGTCGGGGGCCGAGGACTGGGGGAAGCTGGGCGCCTCAGGCGCGGGGATCGAGGCCTGGGTGTCATCCTCGGGCTTGATGGGGTTGGCCAGGGGATCGGGCATCGTCATGACTGAGCCTTTCAATTCTCGTGGGGGGCCTGGCGGCCGTACCGCTACAGCCTACCGCTACCAAGCGTCCGATCGTTATCCGCGACCACCCCGAGGCACCCCTGATTGGTCCCGGAGGTGAATTCTCGGCACACCGAGCGTCGGCGCCTGGGACCGAAGGCCGGGTATGGGACATGTCGCGGCGCTGAGGCCCTGCAACGTCTACGCGCCCGTGATGGATGGGTTTCGTAACCCGCTGCCCATGCCGATGCCGACAAGTGCGCGCGCCGCACCGCACAACCGGGGCCGGACGGGGGGTTTTGCACCATTAGACGCATCGCTACGGCGTGTCGCCGGCGTGTCGCAGCCCTAATGCCGCAATTCCCCCCATGCAGCGTCGCAGGGGAGCCGCTGGCGGGCACGCGGGCAGGCCCGCGGTTGGCGGATTCGTGGGCAGGCTCGAGATTGCTGGGTTCGCGGCCGGGCACGCGCGCTGGGGCGGCACGCTCCCAACAATTTCGCATGCAATTCGCTTACTTGAATATTCAACCAAACCCACAAACGTTGTAATTCCAACGATGTGAATTCAAGGCACACCCAAGCCTCGGGGGAATTGCATGCGAAATTAAGGGAGCACACCAGGCAGAGAGCCACGCAGCCCCTCTGGAGGCGTCGACACTGGCGGCCCGGCAGCTACCACCGACGACAACCCGAACGCACGACGGCATAACGCCCACACCGGAATCTGCCGTCACCTACCACCAACAACAACCTGAGCAAACGATGGCAACCACTGGCCGGGCACTGTCGGCCGGCAGTCACCCGCGACACCCCCACCGGGGGGACCTCCGCCACGCACGGCCCACAGAGCATACGAAAG
>NZ_ALIY01000211.1:0-12175 GCF_000283035.1 Actinomyces sp. ICM58 | reverse complement strand
GAAGAAGCCGCCGTCAAACTCTTATGGCTCGCCATCTGCAACATCGAAGACAAACGAGCCGCCCAGCGCCTCACAGACGCAGGAAAACCCCCCAACAAACGAACAGGACACACCCGCCTCATCCAAGGACACACCACCACCAACTGGAAACAAGCCCTCGCCCAACTCACCACCGCCTACCCCGACCGAATCACCCCCTACCTCTAACCCCCATACACAGAAAAATTGACAGGCTCCGCGGGTTCCAGCCCTGAGTTCTCGCCTGCGCCCCGCCGAACGCTTCGTCCAGCACATTCGCGGATAGGTTATGCGCATCCGGATAGGTTATGAGCATCCGGATAGCTTATTAACCTATCCACATCGTCGTAACCTATCCACATCGTCGTAACCTATCCGCATGCGCAAGTCAGCCCCGCCAGGCACACCCGTCACAACGGCGACACTCTGCCTCTGTAACACGATGCGCCCCTCATGCTCTCGGACAGCGTCGATTGGCGTAGTCCAGTAGCAGTCACCATCGTTGTTTGCACTATGCCCGTTGCACGCATATGTCTCTATCGCGCGACCTCACGCCTCTACCGTAAATGACTGTGCCCAGTGGGACGATAGGGCTGCCTCCACGGCGCCACCCCGGGACACCTGTATTCCTGCCGGGGAGCGGTTCCGTTGAGAGGAGGTGACTGGGCAATGGCTAAAGACCATCGTCAGCCTCGACGGCGGCGAGGCCTTGACAGGAAGCAGAAAGCCCAGATCGCTGTAGCAGTGATCACGACACTGCCGCAGCTGATCTGGGCGATTGCATTGCTGCTGAGCACCCTGATGGGTAGCTAAGACCATACCGGAAACCGGGGAGTCGAACAGCTGCAACTGTTCGGCTCCCCCCATTATGCCACGCTTCCCCGGTTCGGGCGGCCACATAACGACCGACAACGACGATTCGTGGCGAGCACCCGCATCACAAGCTGGCGCCTCCGACAGGACTCGAACCTGCAACCTCGGGATTAGAAGGCCCTTGCTCTATCCATTGAGCTACGGAGGCGTGGCGCGGGTGCGCCGCTTGTAAGACTAGCGGACCTTAGGCCTGCTTTCCAACGGCGCGGCCCATCAGGAAGGCGACGAGCGGGAAGAGCAGCACCGACATCGCGCCGGCGACGACGAGCAGGGATGCCAGCCACGCGGGCAGGACGCCCGTCGAGACGCCCAGTTCGGTGACGGCGACGATGATGGGCAGGCCGGTCGCACCGTACAGGCCGATGCACGTCGCGTCCATCCAGCCGACGCGTTCGCTCGAGCCGTGGAAGTGTTCCATGAGGACGATGGGCGCGCCGCGCACCACGAGGATCGCGCCGATGAAGGCCACGAGCAGGAACGGGTAAGCCGCGACCGCGCTCAACGAGATGTTCATGCCCGAGGTGACGAAGAACAACGGGATCAGGAAGGAGAAGCCGAGGGTGCGCAGTTCTCCCTCGACCATCGTGAAGTTGCCGGGCGCCAGTGCGCGCACGATGATGCCGGCCGCGAAAGCGCCGAGCACCATGTCCAGCTCCATGACGGCGGACAGCGCCATCAGGCCGGTGAGCACGACCATAACGACACGCATAAGCGTCTTTTGTGACGTCTGCGCCCCGTGCAGGATCGTCCGACCGATCGCCGGGTGTTTGAGGATGAATCGCGTCGGAATGGCGACGGCGACGAGGGACGCTACCGCGAAAACGAGCAGAATAATCGCCGAGGCCCACGGGCTGCGGGCGGACAGCAGCAGCGACATGGCGATGATGGGAGCGAGCTCGCCGACGGCCCCGTGCACGAGGACGGCCTTGCCGATCGTCGTCCCCATGACGCCGGCTTCCATGAGGATGGGAAGCAGGGTGCCGAGAGCCGTCGAAGTCAGCGCGATCGCAAGCGCGATGTATGTCGCGGCGGCGACCCCGGTCGTGCCCGACGCGGCCACCGCCGCCCAGGACACGGCCAGCCCGATTCCAAAGCACGCCAGCCACGTGAGCAGGGAGCGCCTGCCCGCCCGGCCGTGCACTTCCTCCACGTTGATCTCGGTTCCTGCGATGAGGAAGAGCATGCCCATGCCGACCTCGCGGAACAAGGCAATCGGCTCGGTTGAGGCCGCCAATCCCAGGCCGTTCGGGCCGACGATGACGCCGAGGATGAGGAGCCAGACGACGTCGGGCACGCGCTTGTGGGTGAGCGACGAGAGCAGGGGCGCGACGGCTGCCGCGGCGGCGATGATGAAGAGGGAGACGATGGAGCCCTCCGTGCCGGTGGTGGAGGAGGCGGCGACGAGGCCGTGGCTCGCTCCCCCGCTCGCGGCGAGGATCGCGGTCGTCAGGTTCATATGTCTTCCTTCCTCGGTGTGAGGCTCGAACGCTCACGACGGGGTGCATGGTAGCGGATCGTGGGCATGACAAAGGCCCGGGACAACTGTCCCGGGCCCGTGCGCGGATGCGAGGTCAGCCCTCGACGTCCAGGAGGCCGTTCTTGTACGCCTTGGCCAGGCGGCGGGGCACGCGGATCTCACGGCCGGCGACCTTGACGGTGTTCAGCTCGGTAAGATCAGCCTTCCAGGTAGACCGGCGGGTGCGGGTGTTCGCACGGGACATCTTACGCTTGGGAACTGCCATGTCTTACCGCTCCTCTTCTTTCTCGACGACTATTCTGATCGGTGCGCCACGCGGGCGCACGGCGACAACCCGACTAGACTACCACGGACCCCGCGCATGTGGCATATCGCGCGGGCGGGTGCGCCTGCGATCCTGGTTACAGACCGAGGGGTGCCAGCTCGCCTAGACTGGGCTCATGTCCGTTCTTCGCACCCTCGCCGCCGGCACGCTCCTCACGCATGAGATCGAGATTAAGCGCTCCCGCTTCATCACGACGCTGGCCAGGACGGACACGCCCGAAGAGGCCCGCGCGCTCATCGACGCGGTCAAGTCGGAGCACCCGCAGGCGCGCCACAACTGCTCCGCCTACCTTATCGACCCGCCCGACGCGGCCCCCCTCCAGCATTCCTCCGACGACGGGGAGCCCTCGGGAACGGCGGGTACCCCGATGCTGGAGGCGCTGCGCGCCTCCGACACGTGGAACGCAACCGCCGTGGTCACCCGCTATTTTGGCGGCATCCTCCTGGGTGGGGGCGGCCTCGTGCGCGCTTATTCGACGTCCGTGTCCGAGGCCGTCGCGGCCGCCCCGATCGCCTTCCTGGTCGGGCGCGACGTCCTTACGACCCGTTTGAGCCCGGCTGACGCGGGCCGCATCGAATCTGAGCTGCGCGCGCGTGGCGCCACGATCCTAGACACGCAGTGGGCCGCGGAGGTGACGCTCACGATCGGGATTGATCCGGCGCAGCGGGACTCCTTCGACGCGTGCCTGGCCCAGGCCTCGTCGGGTGTTGCAAAGTTTCGCTACGTGGAAACGCGCCGGGTTGAACTAGACGAGGCTCCGAGCGGGGGATAACAATTCGGGGGTACCACTTTCTTGGAAGGACCCCTCATGGCACGTATCGCCTCCACCGTCGCCGACCTGATCGGCGGCACCCCCCTCGTCCGTATTCAGCACGTCGCCGGTGACGGCGTGGACGTCGTCGCGAAGGTCGAGGCCTTCAACCCGGCTTCGTCTGTGAAGGATCGCATCGCCCGCTCGATCATCGACGCGGCCGAGGCCTCGGGCGCCCTGGCCCCCGGCGGCACGATCGTCGAGGCCACCTCCGGCAACACGGGCATCGCCCTGTCGATGGTGGGCGCGGCGCGCGGCTACAAGGTCGTCATCGTCATGCCCGCCTCGATGTCCGTCGAGCGCCGTGCGATCGTGCGCGCCTTCGGCGCCGAGCTGGTGCTCACCGACCCGAAGGGCGGCGTCTCCGCCGCCGTCGCAGAGGCCGAGCGTATCGCCTCCGAGCGTCCTGGAGCTATCATCGCCTCCCAGTTCACGAACCCCGCGAACCCCGCCGCGCACATCGCCCACACGGGTGAGGAGATCTGGGCGGACACCGATGGCCAGGTCGACGTGTTCGTCGCCGGCGTGGGTACGGGCGGCACCATCTCGGGCGTTGCGCGCGTCCTGAAGGACAAGAACCCGAGCGTGCACATCGTCGCCGTGCAGCCCGCCGAGTCCCCGCTGCTCACGGGTGGGTCCCCTGCCCCGCACGGCATCCAGGGCCTCATGCCCAACTTCGTGCCCGAGACCTTCGACGCCGACATCGTCGACGAGGTTGTCTCCGTCGAGACCGCTACCGCGCTCGAGTTCGCGCGCCGCGCCGCCGCCGAGGAAGGCCTGCTCGTGGGCATCTCCTCGGGCGCAGCCCTGGCCGGAACCGCCGTGGTCGCGGCCCGTCCCGAGCTGGCCGGCAAGAAGATTGTCACGCTGCTGCCCGATACGGGTGAGCGTTACCTCTCGACCGCGCTGTTCGCGGGCCTCGAGGACTGATCTTTCACGCTCAACGCGCTAAGGTGGCCCCGGATGGAATATCCGGGGCCACCTGTGCGTTTCCGTCTGAGTCAACCATCCAGGAGGAACCGTGAAGCTCACCGTAAGCGCCCTGTCGAAGACCCTGTCGCGCGCCCTGCCCACCAAGACGCTCGGACTCTTCCACGAGGACCTCGTGACGGCGCAGCGCCGCGACCCCGCGGCCACCTCCGCCCTGGAGATCGCACTGACTTACCCGGGCGTGCACGCCCTGTGGGCCCACCGCATCTCCCACGCCCTGTGGTCCCACGGAGCCCGCACTCCCGCGCGCGTCCTATCCTCCATGGCCCGCGCGGTCACCGGCGTGGACATTCACCCCGAGACCACGATCGGCCGCCGTGTCTTCATCGACCACGCGACGGGCGTCGTCATCGGCCAGACGGCCGAGGTCGGCAACGACGTCGTCATCTTCCACGGCGTCACTCTCGGCGGCGTCGCCATGACGCCGGGCAAGCGCCACCCCACCGTCGGCGATCACGTCATGATTGGCGCGGGCGCGAAGGTCCTGGGCCCCATCACCGTGGGCGCGGGTGTCAAGATCGGCGCGAACGCCGTCGTCGTCAAGGACGTGCCCTGCGGCAACGTGGCTATCGGCGTGCCCGCGCGCCTGCTGCCCAAGCCGGAAAAGGACACGCGCGACCGCGACCTCATCGTCGATCCCAACTGCTTCTTCGACGAGCCGGCGCTCTACATCTGAGGCGGCGTCTTCCCTCGTCAGCACCGGTCCGGGGCAATCTTGCCGAGACCCGTGACAAAGTGAGCACCCTCACCTATAGTTGGTTTATGGAAGCTCGAACTCTACATGCCCCACTGGACGCGTTGTCAGCGGCGAATCGCCCCCAGGGTATTGAGATCGCCACGCTCACGACATTCGACATCCCCGCGCTCGCGGTGCTCACCCTCGAGGCCTACGACGAAGCTGTCACGCCCGAGGCGCTCATGGAAACATCCGAGGAACTCCGCCTCACCTTCGAGGGCGCTTTCGGTGACACCACCGAAGACTCCTTCGTGGGGGCCTGGGACGGAGGAACCCTGGTCGGCGCGATCCTCGTCGTGCGCGAATCCCCGTGGGACGACGCACCGGACGGGCCCTTCGTCGTCGACTTGATTGTCGCGCCGGACTACCGCAGGCGAGGCATCGCAACCGCGCTCGTCTCGGAGGTGGCGTCCAGGTGCACGCACTGGGGTTTCGACACCCTGGCCCTGCGTCTGGATGCGCGCCACGGAGGCGCCCGCGAGCTCTACTCGATGCTCGGTTTCGAGGAGATCGCCTGACAAACGACGAGGAGTGCGAGCCAGCGCCCGCACTCCTCCGTCGATTGTTCGCGCGCTCAGCGCTGGCAGGACGGACACCAGAACAGGCGTCGGTTTTGCATGAGCGCTTCTCGGATCGGCGTCCCGCAGCGCAGGCATGGACGGCCTGTGCGGTGGTAGGCGTACCAGCGCGAGGCCTCTTCGTCCCCCTCGATCGGCGGGTTGGGGGCCTCGTCCGGGTCCATCGTGTCCAGGCGCCCGGCGGCCAGGCCGCGGTTCATGAGGTCACAGATGAGGACCCACAGCTCCCGCAGGCGCTTGAGGGAGATGTTGGCGCCCTTGCGGTGCGGCGAGATTCCCGCGAGGAACAGGGCGTCGGCGCGGTAGATGTTACCCACGCCCGCGATGATCGACTGGTCCATGACGATCTCGCCGATGGCGCGCTTCTTCGAGTGGGCGACCTGAGCGAAACGCTCCATGGCCTCGGCGTCGGAGCGAGCCCCGGCGTCCAGGGGGTCGGGCCCCAGCTTCGCCTCCGCCTTGATGCGCTCCTCATCCGTAATCAGATCGCAGCGGTTAGGGCCCACCAGGTCGGCGACGGCATGGTCGTTGAACAGGCGCAGGCGCACGGCACCGACCGGCTCGGGCGGCTCCCACTCCCCCGCCTTGGCTTCGCCGAAGCCCTCGCCCCAGCGAGTCTCGGAGTGGCCGTTCCACTCCCCCTTCGCGACGTTGGGGATACGGTGGGCGACGCCGTGTCCCTCGTCGACGACGGTCTCGTCGCCGTTGAAGCGCCACCAGCCGTACAGGCCCAGGTGGATGTGCACCCAGCGGTCCGGCCAGGGCGCATCCTCACCGAGGAGGGGTTCCCCACTGCCGGCCGCGGCGCCCTCGAGGAGGGACACCCCGGCCTTGTACGTCTCGCCCGGGGTGGGCGGGACGAAACCGATGAACATGTGTTTGCCGTGTACACGCACCCGCTGCATCACCCACCCGTCCAGGAGGGCGGCCGAGGACGCGAAGCGCCCCTGCGGGGACGATGCCGAGACGGTACCCCCGACGAAAAGCTCGTCGAGGGTACCGGCTAGGCGACGGACTGCATCGCCTTCAGGCATGCGACCTCACTTCTTGACGACGACGTTGACCAGCTTCGGAGCGCGGGCGATCACCTTGAGCGGCTGCCCCCCACCGAGGGCCTTCACGATCGGGGCCTCGGCCAGCGCTGCCGCGATGAGATCCTCCTCGGCAATGGAGGGAGCGACCTCGATGCGGGCCTTCACCTTGCCGTTGACCTGGACGATGGCCGTCACCGTGTCTTCGACCAGCAGCGAGGCGTCCTCGACGAGCGGGAAGGGCTCGCGGGCGAGCGACGCCTCGTGTCCCAGGCGGCTCCACAGCTCCTCGCACACGTGCGGGGCGACGGGGGCGAGCATGAGGATCAGGGGCTCGATCGCGTCGCGCGGGACGGCGCCCAGGCTGGTCAGGTGGTTGTTGAGGACGATGAGCTTGGAGATCGCCGTGTTGATGCGCAGGTTCTCGTATTCTTCGGTGACCTCGGCGATCGTGCGGGCCACGAGGCGGCGCGTCTTGTCGTCCGAGGGTGCCTCAGATACGGTGACCTCGCCGGTCTCCTCGTCGACGGCGTTGCGCCACAGGCGCTGCAGGAAACGCTGAGAGCCGACGACCGCGCGGGTCTCCCACGGGCGCGACAGGTCGAGGGGCCCCATGCTCATCTCGTACACGCGGAAGACGTCGGCGCCGTAGGCGTCGTACATCTCGTCGGGCGTGACGATGTTCTTCAGGGACTTGCCCATCTTGCCGTACTCGCGATTGACGGTCTCGCCCTTGTAGGTGAAGCCGCTGGTCTCGTCGCCCTCGACCTCGTCGGCGGGCACGTACTGGCCGCGCGAGTCCGTGTAAGCGTAGGCCTGGACGTATCCCTGGTTGAAGAGCGTGTGGTAGGGCTCGGAGTCGGGTACGTGGCCCAGGTCGAAGAGGACCTTCTGCCAGAAGCGGGCGTAGAGCAGGTGCAGGACCGCGTGCTCGACGCCGCCGACGTACATGTCGGTACCTCCGCTGACCTTGCCCTCGCGCGGGCCCATCCAGTAGTTCAGGTTCTCCGCGTCGGCGAAGCGATCGGAGTTCGTGGGGTCGGTGTAGCGCATCTCGTACCAGCACGAGCCGGCCCACTGGGGCATCGTGTTTGTCTCACGGCGGTAGTGCTTGGGTCCGTCGCCCAGGTCGAGGGTGACGTTCACCCACTCCTCGGCGCGGCCCAGCGGCGCCTCGGGCGAGGATTCGGCGTCCTCGGCGTCGAAGGTTCGGGGGCTGTAGTCGCTGACCTCGGGCAGCTCGACGGGAAGCTTCTCCTCGGGCAGGGCGTGCGCGACACCGTCCTCGTCCCACACGATCGGGAAGGGCTCGCCCCAGTAGCGCTGGCGGCTGAAGAGCCAGTCGCGCAGGCGGTAGGTGACGGTGGCGTGACCCAGTCCCTTGGCGACCAGCCACTCGATCATGGCAGCCTTGGCCTCGTCCTTGGCCAGGCCGTTGAGGTCGATCTCGTCGTTCGCGGAGTCGACGGCCACGCCGTCGCCCGTGTAGGCGCCGGCCTCGAGGTCGGGGCCATAGGGGTCGTCCGCGGGGCCGATGGTGCGCACGACGTCGAGGTCGTAGGCGCGGGCGAACGCCCAGTCGCGGTCGTCGTGGGCGGGCACGGCCATGATGGCGCCCGTGCCGTAGCCCCACAGGACGTAGTCGGCGACGAAGATCGGGACCTCGCGGCCGTTGACGGGGTCGATGCCGAACAGGCCGGTGAAGACGCCGGTCTTGGTGCGTTCCTCGTCGGCGCGTTCGGCTTCGGACTTGGCCGAGGCCTGGGCGCGGTAGGCGCTCACGGCCTCCTTGGGGGTGGCGGCGCCACCCGTCCACGCGTCCTTCGTGCCCTCGGGCCAGGCCGCGGGCAGGGTGAGGGCTGCCTCGTCGCCGGCGTCGCCGCCGGCGGTTCCGCCGAGGATCGGGTGCTCGGGGGCGACGACCATGAAGGTCGCGCCGAACAGCGTGTCGGGTCGTGTCGTGTAGACGTCGAGGGAGTCGAGGCAGGCTCCGGCCTCGCGCGCGCCGGGCACATCGAAGCGGACGGTGGCACCCTCGGAGCGGCCGATCCAGTTGCGCTGCATGGTGCGCACCTTCTCGGGCCAGTTGATGGTGTCGAGGTCGTCGGCGAGGCGCTTGCCGTAAGCGGTGATGCGCATCATCCACTGGCGCAGGTTGCGCTTGAAGACCGGGAAGTTGCCGCGCTCTGAGCGGCCGTCCGCAGTAACCTCTTCGTTGGCCAGGACCGTGCCGAGGCCGGGGCACCAGTTGACGGGGGCCTCGGAGACGTAGGCGAGGCGGAAGGAGTCGACGACCTTGGCCTGTGCGGCGCGGTCCAGGGAGTTGTAGTCGGAGCCGTCCTCGGGGGGAATCTGGCCGGACTCGAGCTTGGCGATCAGCTCACCGATCGGGCGGGCCGCGCCCTGGGAGCCGTCGGGGGCCGTGGCCTCGGGGTCGAACCAGGAATTGAAGACCTGCAGGAAGATCCACTGCGTCCAGTGCACGTACTCGATGTCGGTGGTCGCGAAAGAGCGGCGCGAGTCGTGGGACAGGCCCATGCGGCGCAGCTGGCGGCGCATGTTCGCGATGTTCTGGTTCGTGGTGATGGCCGGGTGCTGGCCGGTCTGGACGGCGTACTGCTCGGCGGGCAGGCCGAAAGCGTCGTAGCCCATCGTGTACAGGACGTTGTCGCCCTTCATGCGGCGGTAGCGCGCGAGCGTGTCCGTCGCGATGTAGCCGAGCGGGTGCCCCACGTGCAGGCCCTTCCCCGAAGGGTAGGGGAACATGTCGAGAATGAAGTAGGGGTTGCGGGACGCCAGGGGGCCCGCCAGGGCACCGGTCGGATTGTCCGCGTAGAACGTGCCCAGCTCCTCCCACCGGTCCTGCCACTTCGTCTCGATCTGTCCGGCGAGCTGCGCGGTGTAGCGCTGGGCCGGGGCACCTTGCGGATTTTCGCTCATCTGTGCGTTCCTCGCTTAACGATGGGTCGCGTAACAATACTCCCCACCAGGGTAGTTCACCCCCGCCCGCCCCGCCGGACGCGCCCACCTACCGAAGCGAGCGCAAATAGGTGACAATAGTCGCATGAGCACTGTCTTTGAAAACATCATCTCGGGCGTGTGGCCCGGACGCTTCGTGTGGGCCGACGACCTGTGCGTCGCCTTCGCCACGATCGAGCCCACTTCCCCCGGGCACGTCCTCGTCGTCCCGCGCTGCCCCTACGAGGCGTGGACCGACGCCCCTTCGGACGTGGCCGCGCACCTGATGAAGGTGGCGCGGGCGATCGGCCTGGCCCAGAAGGCCGCATTCGGGGTGCCGCGCGCGGGCATGGCGATCGCGGGCTTCGAGGTGCCTCACACGCACCTGCACGTCATCCCTCTTCGCGACGAGACCGACATTCTCCTGTCGAAGGCCGCCCCGGCTTCCGACGAGGAGCTCGACGCCGCCATGACGTCCCTGCGCGAGGCCCTTCTCGTCGCCGGCCACAAGGCCCACGTTCCCCCGTCGATGGGGAGCGCGGCACTGAGCTGAGGGCCCTGCCCTGGCGTCTGGCCGCGGCATCGCCTCACCGCTGCGAGCGGGTCCGAGGGCGGCGCCACGGCCTCGTTCGCGCGGGTCGTGCTAGGAGCGCACGATGATGCCCGAGGCCAGGGCCTCCTCCAGCTGCACCATCTGCCCATCATCGAGGGCGACGGTGAGCGCACCCGGGGCGCGACCGACGAGGACCACGCCAGCGCCGGGCACGAGGCCGACCTCCTCCCAGGCTCGCAGGGCTTGCGGGTCACGGTCGGGCAGCCGCTCGACCAGGCCACCGTCCCCCACGGCCAGGCTATCCAGGGGCACGCCCGAGACCTCGTCGCTGGAGCCGTCCGCGCGCGGGATAGGGTCGCCGTGAGGGTCGCGCGTCGGATATCCGAGCACCTTGTCGAGGCGATCAAGCAGGCGCTCGGAGACGGCATGTTCGAGGATCTCGGCTTCTTCGTGCACCTCGTCCCAGGAGAATCCGAGAGCCTCATGCAGGTAAGTCTCAAGCAGGCGATGGCGGCGCACCATGCCCAGGGCAACGGCGCGCCCCTCCTCCGTCAGGCGCACGCGCCCGTAGCGCTCGTGCGTCACGAGGCCTTGTCGGGCGAGGCGCTGCACGTTCTCCGTCGTCGTCGAGGGGACCACGCCCATGTGTTCGCCAATGTCTTTAGGCTTGACGCCGTCACGGCCGGCCTCCTCGGCGCTCCACACGAGCTTGAGGATGTCCTCAACGACTGTTGAGTATTCGCTCGACGCCTCCGGCATGGCTTCCCCTTTCGTTCGAGGTCCCATTGTAGGCAAGGCCGACCTGTGCGCCCGCGCAGCAAGCGCTTGAACCACCGCCTCGCCCATCGGGAGCGCAGCCCGGCCTCCGGGCCCGCGCAGTATGCGCGCACAGCGAGCCGATACGCCCGCAGCGGTTGCCCGCCATTCACGCCCGCGAAGATGCGACATAGGACACGACAGCCACCACTGACTTGCACCCGCCAGGCGGGGCATGTATATTTACTTCTCGGTTGCAAAACCCCCGCGTCATTAGCTCAATTGGCAGAGCAGCTGACTCTTAATCAGCGGGTTGAGGGTTCAAGTCCCCCATGACGCACAGATAACCGGCGGTCTTCGGGTCGCTGGTTTTTCGTATGCTCGGCGCGCACCGCCCAGGCGGCCAGGGGCGCCGACAGGCCGCATACCAGAAGGCAATGCCACCCCACGCGGGCAGGCGCCCGAGACAGGCCGCAACACCAGCCCGCCGTCGACGGTGGTTATGGGACACTACGTGTTGCTGGAGGGGTGACTTTTCGGCTTGTTAGTGCGGGAAAGTTGGTATTTTAGTTGGCGGCGTGTGCCTCGTTCCTGCGAATACTGCATCACGGTCCTGTGTGGCTGCCGCGTGATCGGGTGAGAGGGTGCCACGGCCTGGTGCTTGCGCTCATGGGTGCCGCAACCTGACTCTGTTCGGGTAATGGTGGGGGGTTTTGCAGCATTAGAAGCCTCGCCACGGCGTGTCGCCGGCGTGTCGCACCTCTAATGGTGCAATTCCCCCCGTTTGCTGGCGGTGAGCTCGCGATTCGGGGCGGCGAGGTCGTGGTTCGGGGTGGTGAGGTCGCGGTTCGGGGCGGCGTGGCGCCCAAAGTGCAGACCACCTCAGTGAAAAACGCCGACAATGGGGTGTCGTGGGCGAGGTGGTCTGCGTTGTGGTCACAACGGCGCCTGGCCTCGTGCGTCGCTCGCACGCGAACCCGCTATAGCGTGCGCTGACCCGCAATATCGCACGTAAACCCACTATTCCGTGTCTGGGCGGGGCTGCCCACGCTCGTATTAGCGGGCCCAC
>NZ_ALIY01000210.1:0-1423 GCF_000283035.1 Actinomyces sp. ICM58 | reverse complement strand
AACAAACACCCACACAAAACGCGGGTGAAACAAAAACATGAGTGCACACACTGCCGCAACCACTATACAAATCACGATCAACCCACACCCCCCCAACACACGGCGGGGGGATGGTGTTGAACACCAGTCTTGTGGTGGTCATAGCACCGGGGAAACGCCCAGCAACATTCCGAACCTGGAAGCTAAGCCCGGCAGCGCCAATGGTACTGCAACCGACAGGTTGTGGGAGAGTAGGACACCGCCACAACACACTTCAGGCAAGCGGCCAGGAACCCAACGGTTCCTGGCCGCTCCGCTATCCCACACAGCAAAAACCACCCCTAGCGACCGACACACACAAAACCACACCCAGCAAACACACCAGCACGCATATGGGCCCGCTCAAGTGCATGTGGTCCCGCTCCTGTGAGCCTGGGCAGCCACGCCCACGCACGCATGAGAGGGTCGGCGCGCCACTGTGCGGGTTCACGTGCGCATCTCAGTGGCTAACGCGCGAGCGCGGCGTTGAGCTGTCTCGGGCGCCCGGCCTGCAGGCTGGAGGCGCGCTTCCTGCGCTTGGTATGGGGACGGATGCGGGGGCCGTGCGTCTCTTCTGCGCTGGGTGCCCGGGAACTGGCGGGGCCAACATGTTGCGTCCTGTATCCCTCACAGTGTGCGCACAGAGAAGCCCTCGTTGGGCAAGAATTTGGGGATGGCTGCTAGCCCTGTCAACCATTTGTAGGACTTGTGTCCTATTTGATAGCAGCCGGGGTTGTCCCGCAATGATGCAGGCTGTAAAGTACTTGAGGTTTCAACAAACTTGCGAAAGGAAAAGCCATGGCTTCCGTTGCTGTCGTTCTCGGTTCTATCCGCCCCGGTCGTGCGGGTGAGCAGGTCGTCCGTTGGATCGAGGAGCAGTCGCTCCGCCTCGAGGGCGTCACCCCCATCTTCATCGATCTTCGCGACTACAACCTTCCTTTCTTCGCCGAAGAGATGCCCCCGTCGATGCAGGCCCCGACCCTGCCCGAGGCCGTGCGCCTCCGCACCAACATCGAGGCCCTTGACGCCGTCGTCTTCGTGACCCCCGAGTACAACCATTCGATCTCCGGTGTCCTGAAGAATGCCATCGACTACCTGCCCCCGGCCACGCTGAAGGACAAGGCGACGGCTCTGGTCGGCTACTCCTACTACGGCGGCGTCACCCCGCGCACGCACCTGCGCGAGATTCTCTCCACCTTCGGTGCCGACGTCCGCGATCAGGAGATCGGCATTAACCTTGGTTCTGACTTCGTCGACGGCGCCTTCACGCCGTCGGAGGAGCTGAGCGCCCAGCTTCGCGAGCTTCTCGCCTCCCTGGCCTGAGAACGCTATTTCGCGTGGTTTTGCGGCCTGTCATGGGCCGCTCGGGCCTCGTGAGAATGGCGATGATGGGCGGGTGGCCCGG
>NZ_ALIY01000209.1:0-1786 GCF_000283035.1 Actinomyces sp. ICM58 | reverse complement strand
GGCGGATACGTCGCGTGGGGCACCGTCGTCGACGCCCAGACCGGCGAAGTCCTCCTCGACGCGGACGCCTCCGTCGCCCACACGACCGCCTCCACCACGAAGACCCTCGCGGCCTTCTCCGCACTCACCCACCTCGACCCGACCGTGACCCTGTCGACCAGCGCCCTCCTGGGCGGCGACAGCCAGACCCTCTACCTCGACTCCGAGGGCGACCTTCTCCTGGGGGCGGGCACCAGCGAAGACACCGACGTGTCGGGCCGCGCCGGGCTCCAAACGCTCGCCAACGACACGGCCGCCGCCCTCGCCCAGCGCGGCGTCACCTCCGTGACCCTGAACTGGAGGGGCACCCTCTTCGACGGCGCCTCCCACCTGTCCTCCTGGGACGCCCAGGAGGTCGGCAGCTACGAGGGCCACGTCGGCCCCATGGCGATCGACGCCGGGCGCACCTTCGAAGGCGCGAACGACTTCTACGCGGACGCCCCCGGCCACGTCGCCCAGGTCTTCGCCTCGGCACTGACCTCCGCGGGAGTGAGCGTCAGCCTCGGCGAGGCCGGGGAACCCCCCGCGGGCGCCTCCCCCCTCGCCTCCGTCTCCTCCGCGCCGATGGGGGAGCAGCTGCGCTGGATGCTCGCCCACTCGGACAACACGCTCGCCGACCAATACTGCCGCTTCGCCGCGCGCGCGGCCGGCGCCCCCACCACCTACGAGGGCGCCACCTCGACCATCGCGTCCACCCTGACCTCGGCGGGCATCCCCACCGACGGCCTGTTCCTCGAGGACTGCTCGGGTCTGTCCAGTAACGACAAAATCAGCGCCAACACGCTCGTCGGCGTCCTCAAGGCCTCTTACGCGGGGCAGGGAACAGGTGCGGACACGATGCGTCTCCTGCCCTGGGCGGGCCTGGTCGGCACGCTCTCCCAACGCATGAACGAGGCCCCGGCCGCCGGCAACGTTCAGGCAAAGACGGGCTCCCTCCAAGAAGTCACCTCCCTGTCGGGCTCGGTCCGAACGCGCAGCGGCCGCCTCCTCCTCGTCTCGATCGGCCACGACCAGGTCACCGACGGCGCCTACGCCACGCGCGGCTACCTGGACGCCTTCGAGGAAGGCCTGGCCGGGCTAAACTAACCCCATGGATATGCCGTTTGGCCCGCGCGACGTCGCGGGAGTCCTCGCTTCGATGTCCTACGCGGGCCCGTCGGCCTCGCGCGTTGGCGCCTCCGCCGTCGTGGCGCGCCTACGCCGGTCGGTGGCGTGGTCGGACCGCCGACTCGCGGAGCTGTCCACCCTGCCCCAGGCCTCCGCGACGGTCGCCCAGTCTCAGACGCTCGTCGTCGACCGGCGCGGGCTGATCCGTCGGGTCGGCGCGATCCTGGACCGCTTCGAAGATACGCGCACGCCCAAGGTCCTGGCCGCCGAAGCCATTGTGCTGCGCGCCCTCGCCAAAGCCGCGACGGGCATCTGGGACGTGACCGCCGCGCGCCGCATCCTCGTGGCCCCCAACGTCCTCGCGGACGCCCAGCGCTACGCCCTGGACCAGACGGACTGGTGTCGCTGGGTGTCCCTGTGCACGGGCCTGCGCGGCGTCCACCTCACCCACGCCCCCCACCTCGTGCCCTACGTCGCGGACCTGATGCGCGACCTGCCCGAACGCAGCGACGAACTCGTGCGCATCGTCCTCCTCCTGGACGCGCTGCCCACCGCCGAAATGGAGGTCCTCACGCCCAAAGACCTGCCGTCCATCCAATGGCTGCGCGCCCACCGCGCCCACGCCGGAGGAGTCGCCCTG
>NZ_ALIY01000208.1:0-13905 GCF_000283035.1 Actinomyces sp. ICM58 | reverse complement strand
CCCCCGGTGAGTGGGCCGGTGAGCGGTGGCTGGGCGGGCAGACGACCGGGTGTGGCCGGGCGGGCGAGGTTGCGGTTGGTTGGGGCGCGTTGTGGACGGGTGCGGGCGGGGGTTGGCGGCCGCGTGGGCCGGGCGCGGCCTGGTGATCCGTCGCTGGTGGCGGGCGTGGGCGTGGTTGCTGCGGGCGAATGGGGGGGAATTGCAGCATTAGGGGTGCGACACGCCGGCGACACGCCGTAGCGGTGCGTCTAATGGTGCAAAACCCCCCGTTGGGCGGCTGAGTGTGGGTCGGTGGGTGAAGTCGCGGTTGGTTGGGGCGCGTTGTGGCTGGGTGTGGTCCGGCGTGGGCGGCCGCGTGGGCCGTGCGCCGCCGGCGTCAGACGGTGAGCATGACCTTCGTGGCGCGGCGCTCGTCCATGGCGGCGTAGCCCTCGGCGGCCTGCTCGAGCGGCAGGACCATGTCGAAGACGGCGCCAGGATTGATGGTTCCGCTCATGATCAGGTTGATCATGGTCGGCAGATACTTGCGCACGGCGGCCGGCCCGCCGAACATGTGCACCTCGGCGGCGAACATGCGGCTCATATCCAGGGAGACGCCGTGCGGAACCCCCACGAAAGACAGGTGACCGCCGGGGCGCACGCAGCCGAGCGCCTGGTTGAAAGCCACCTCGTTGCCCACCGCTTCGACGACGCCGTCGGCCCCCAGGCCGCCGGTCAGTTCCTTGATGCGTGCAACGCCCTCCTCGCCGCGCTCCTCGACGATGTCGGTTGCGCCGAACTGGCGGGCCAGCGTCTGGCGATCCGCGTGGCGCGACATCGCGATGATGCGGGATGCGCCCAGCTGGCGGGCGCCGATGATCGCGCCCAGGCCCACGGCCCCGTCGCCCACGATGACGATAGTTGTGCCGGGACCAGCCCCGGCCTCGTCGGCGGCGAACCAGCCGGTGCCGAGCACGTCAGAGGCAGCCAGGAGCGAGGGAATCTGCTCGCGCGTGGGCGTGCCGGGGGTCTTCACGAGCGTGCCGTCCGCAAGGGCAATGCGCGCGTATTCGGCCTGGGTGCCGCCGGCGCGTGTGCCGACAAAGGGGTCGCCCTGGGCGGCCGCGGTCGCGCAACGCGAGGGGTAGCCGGCGCGGCAGACAGAGCATTCGCCGCAGGAGATGCAGAAGGAACCGACGACGAAATCGCCGGGGCGCACGGTCGTGACGGCCTCGCCCACTTCGACGACGGTGCCGACGTACTCGTGTCCCATGCGCCGCTCGTGGACGGGCTCCATGCCGCGGTAGGGCCACAGGTCCGAGCCACAGATGCAGGTGGCCGCCAGCTTGATAATGGCGTCCGTGGGCTCCAGGATGGTGGGTTTCGGCAACTCTTCGACGGTGACGTTGCCGGGTTCGTGCATGACGACGGCGCGCATGGTGCTCCTCGCTCGGGTGGCTCTCGTGTACTCACGCTATCCCGGTGCTGCTTCTCGCGTCAGCGCTGTCCACTGTAGCCTTTCTCTCAGGCGACGAGGCCGGGGCGCGGTTGCGGGGTGCTCGCACGTATTTCGAGGGGCGAAGACCAGGTAAAAAGCGGTAGGGTGTCGCCATGTCTGTCGAGTTCGTATCCGCCGCGCAGGCGGCGCAGGGGGTGGCGTGTGAGGCGCCGCTGCGGCTCGTCGACACCTTCGGGCGCGTGGCCCGAGACCTGCGCGTCTCGCTCACCGACCGCTGCAATCTGCGCTGTTCCTACTGCATGCCCCCCGAAGGCCTGGACTGGCTGCCCACCGAGGAAACCCTGACGGACGACGAGGTCGTGCGCCTCGTTGGCATCGGCGTCGAGCGGCTCGGGATCCGGCAGGTGCGCTTCACGGGCGGGGAGCCTCTCCTGCGCCGAGGCCTCGAGGGGATCATCGGCGAGTGTTCCGAGCTGCGCACCGACGAAGGAAAGAAGCCGGACCTGGCCCTGACGACGAATGCGCTGGGCTTGGCCAAGCGCGCCCAGGGTTTGAGGGATGCGGGCCTGGATCGCGTCAACATTTCGCTGGATTCCCTGGATGCTGAGCACTACGCGGCGATCACCCGCCGCGACCGCCTGGGGGATGTGTTGGAGGGCATCGAGGCGGCCGCGCGCGCGGGCCTGACACCGATCAAGGTCAACACCCTGGTGCTGCGCGGCATGAACGAGGCCGACCTGCCCGACCTGGTCGACTACTGCCTGGATCGGGGGATCGAGCTGCGCGTCATCGAGCAGATGCCGATCGGTCCGGCGGACACGTGGGACCGCCAGAACATCATGACGGCGGACGAGATCCTGCACATCATGGGCACCCGCCACACGCTGACCCCCGCGCCCCGCGAGGATCCGCATTCCCCCGCGGGTCGGTGGATCGTGGATGGGGATCCGACCAAGATGCTGGGCGTCATCGCCTCCGTGTCCGACCCCTTCTGCGGGGCGTGCGACCGCACGCGCCTGACGTCGGATGGCATGGTGCGCTCCTGCCTGTTCTCCACGGAGGAGACCTCGCTGCGCGACGTGCTGCGCGGGGGTGGCTCTGACGCGCAGATCGCCGCTCGATGGGCCGACGCCATGTGGGCCAAGCCGGCCGCGCATGGGCTCAATATTGACGCTTTCGCGCGCCCGTCGCGCACGATGAGCCGTATTGGTGGGTAAGTCCCCACTAATTTCGTAACGCCGACGTTTTGTAACGGCGGTCGATAGCGGCGTTGATATCCTCCCCTCCGTGCTCGACACCCCTATTTTTCCTTGTTGTATCAAGGGTGATGCACGTCCTAAAAAGATGGTGTGACGGAGGTAATTTGCCTTGGTAGCCTCCGTGTTAAAGAACGTCCGGCGCTTGCCTGCGCCCGGATGCCCCCTTCACGGATGAGGAGAGCCATGAGCGCGACCGACCCCGCGGCCAAGAAGAGCCGCTACCTGCTCACTGACTGGAACCCCAACGATGAGTCCAAGTGGGACTCGAAGCTCGCGTGGCGCACGCTGTGGATCACGACCTACTCGCTGATCCTGGCGTTCTGCGTGTGGTTCCTGCCCAGCGCGATCGCGCCGAAGCTGACGCTTCTTGGGTTTAACCTGGACAAGTCTCAGCTGTACTGGCTGACCGCCCTCCCCGGCCTCGCCGCCGGCATCCTGCGCCTCATCTACATGTTCCTGCCCCCGCTCATCGGCACCCGCAAGCTCGTGGGCATCACCTCCCTGCTGTGCATCATCCCCATGGCCGGCTGGTTCTTCGCGGTCCAGGACAACACGACCCCCTACTGGGTCCTCCTGACCCTCGCCTTCATGTGTGGCATCGGCGGCGGCTCGTTCTCCGGCTACATGCCCTCGACCGGCTACTTCTTCCCCAAGCGCCTCGTCGGCACGGCCCTCGGCCTGCAGGGCGGCATCGGCAACCTCGGCATGTCTGTCATCCAGCTGGTCGGCCCCATCCTCATGGGCTTCGGCCTCTTCGGCATGACCTGGCTGGTGGACCCGCAGACGCAGGTCGGCGAGCAGGCCGGCGAACACGTCGGTGAGAGCATCTGGGTCTACAACGCCGCGGCCTTCTTCATCCCGTGGTGCATCGTCGCCGCAATCCTCGCCTTCATCTGGCTGCGCGACGTGCCCGTCAAGGCCAACATCAAGCAGCAGCTGGACATCTTCTCCAACCCCAACACCTGGTACATGACCATCCTCTACGTCATGACCTTCGGTCTCTTCTCCGGCTTCTCCGCCGTCTTCGCTCTCCTCATTAACAATCAGTTCGGCCGCGAGTCCACCCCCGGCCTGCCCGTCCTGGGTGCGACCTTCGCCTTCCTCGGCCCCCTCATCGGCTCGATCATCCGCATGTCCTGGGGCATCTTCTGCGACCGCATGGGCGGCGCCATCTGGACCTTCATCTCCGGCGTCGGCATGGCCATTACCCTGGGCGGCATCGCATGGGTCCTGCGCAACCCCACCGGCTGGACCGACTTCTACATCTTCATGGCGCTCATGCTCACCATGTTCCTGTTCTCCGGCTTCGGCAACGCCGGCACCTTCAAGCAGATGCCGATGATCATGCCGGCCCGCCAGGCTGGCGGCGCCATCGGCTTCACCTCCGCCATCGCATCCCTCGGCCCGTTCCTGGTCGGCGTTGCTCTCTCCGCCATCAGCGCCCCGGTCTTCTTCGCGGGATGCGCCATCTTCTGCGCCCTGTGCTCGGTCCTGTGCTGGATCATGTACGCGCGCAAGAACGCCCCGTTCCCCGGCTGATCCACTCGGCACTGCGTGGTGCCGACGGACCTGCCACTGCCTCGTCAACCGACTCTTAGGAGCACCCCATGACGAATCTCGAATCCGATATGACCTTCCCGACCTACGACGGCGAGGTCAAGCCAGCGACCGGCGCGACCCTGTTCGCGCTCGGCTCGTGGCTGCGTCGCGGCAAGGCGTCCGCCGATGCGCGCCAGCTCTTCCTCGAGGGCGGCCGCGAAGGCGACTCCTTCTACCGCGACCGCTGGAGCTACGACAAGATCGTGCGCTCCACCCATGGCGTGAACTGCACGGGCTCGTGCTCGTGGAAGATCTTCGTCAAGGACGGCGTCATCACCTGGGAAACCCAGCAGACTGACTACCCGTCGACCGGCGCCAACATGCCCGAGTACGAGCCCCGCGGCTGCCCGCGTGGCGCGGCGTTCTCGTGGTACGAGTACTCGCCGACCCGTATCAAGTACCCCTACGTGCGCGGCGTCCTGCTCGACATGTTCCGCGAGGCCAAGAAGCGCCTCGGGGATCCCGTCGATGCGTGGGCCGCGGTCGTCGAGGACCCGGAGAAGGCGCGCGCCTACAAGTCGCAGCGCGGCCGCGGCGGCATGGTCCGCGTGTCCTGGGAAGAGGCGATGGAGATCGTCGCCGCCGCCTACGTGCACACGATCAAGCAGTACGGCCCCGACCGCATCGCCGGCTTCTCGGTCATCCCCGCCATGTCGATGATCTCCTACGGTGCGGGCGCCCGCTTCCACGAGCTCATCGGCGCCACCATGCTGTCCTTCTACGACTGGTACGCGGACCTGCCTCCGGCCTCGCCGCAGGTCTTCGGCGACCAGACCGACGTGCCCGAGGCCGGCGACTGGTTCAACTCCCAGTACCTCATCATGTGGGGCACGAACCTGCCGCTGACCCGTACCCCCGACGCCCACTTCATGGCCGAGGCCCGCTACCACGGCCAGAAGGTCGTCGTCGTGTCCCCGGACTTCGCGGACAACACGAAGTTCGCGGACGACTGGTTGCGCGTCCAGCCCGGCACGGACGGCGCTCTGGCCCAGTCCATGGGCCACGTCATCCTCAAGGAATTCCACGTCGGCAAGCGCGAGCCCATGTTCCTGGACTACATGACGCGCTACACCGACTCCCCGTTCCTGGTGGAGATTAACGAGGTTGGCGAGGGCGCCCACGAGGGCATCGCCCCGACGACCCTGGTCCCGGGCAAGTTCCTGACGGCCGCGAAGATGCCCGCGGGCACGACGACGCGCACCGAGAACAACGAGTTCCGTCCCCTCGTTATCGAGGCCGACGGCACGGTCAAGGACCCGGGCGGCACGCTCGCCGATCGCTTCGGCGAGGAGGGCGCCGGGCACTGGAACCTCAACCTGGACGGCGTCGAGCCCGTCATGTCCATCATGGACACGGACGAGTGGGAGCCCGTCGAGATCGCCCTGCCGCGCTTCGACCTGCCCGCGGCCCCCGGCCAGGCATCGGTCGGCGGCGGCTACGTGAAGCGCGGCGTGCCCGCGCGCCGCGTCAACGGCCGCCTCGTGACGACGGTGTACGACATCATGCTGGCCCACTACGCGGTTGAGCGCGAGGGTCTGCCGGGCCAGTGGCCCACCGACTACATGGACGCCTCCACGCCGGGCACCCCCGCGTGGCAGGAGGAGTTCACGTCGGTTCCCGCCGGAGCCGCCATCAAGATCGGCCGCGAGTTCGCACAGAACGCGGTCGAAACCGAGGGCCGTTCCATGATCCTCATGGGCGCCGGCACGAACCACTACTACCACTCCGACCAGATGTACCGGACGTTCCTGGCGCTCACGGAAATGTGTGGTACCCAGGGCCGCAACGGCGGCGGCTGGGCCCACTACGTGGGTCAGGAGAAGGTCCGCCCGATCATGGGTTGGGGCTCCTTCACCTTCGCCCTGGACTGGGCGCGTCCGCCGCGCCAGATGATCTCCACCGGCTGGTACTACATGACCACCGACCAGTGGCGCTACGACGGGGCCGCGGCCTCGGCCATGGCGAACCCGATCAAGTCCTCGCACCTGGACGGCAAGCAGCTGGTCGACACGCTCGTCGAGTCGGTTCAGCGCGGCTGGATGCCCTGCTACCCGACGTTCTCCAAGGGCTCGACCCAGCTGGGTCGCGAGGCCGCCGAGGCCGGCATGGCGCCCGCGCAGTACGTGTCCCAGGAGCTGCGCGAGGGGCGCCTGCAGTTCGCGATCGAGGACCCGGACGCCCACCACAACGTCCCGAAGATCCTTGCGAACTGGCGTACCAACCTGCTCGGCTCCTCCGCGAAGGGCACCGAGTTCTTCCTGCGTCACATGCTGGGCACAGGCAACGAGGTCAACGCGCAGGAGCTGGAAGAAGGCAACCGTCCCGCGTCCGTCAACTGGCGCGACGCCCACCCCGGCAAGCTCGACCTCATGTGGGTCGCGGACTTCCGCAACACCTCGACGACGCTGCACTCCGACGTCGTGCTGCCCGCCGCCACGTGGTACGAGAAGCACGACCTGTCCTCCACGGACATGCACCCCTTCATGCACTGCTTCGACGAGGCCGTGAACCCGCCGTGGGAGGCGCGCACCGACTTCGAGGTGTTCCAGACCCTGGCTCGCCTCGTCGGCCGCATGGCCCCCGGTCACCTGGACACCCAGATGGACGTCGTCGCGGTCCCGCTGGGGCACGACTCCCCGGACGCCATGACCATGGCGAGCGGCGTCGTTCCCGAGCAGACGTGGACGCCCGGCAAGACCATGCCGAAGCTGGTCCCGATCGAGCGCGACTACACGCAGGTCGGCTACAAGTTCGACCGCATGGGACCGCTCCTGCCCAAGGCCGGCCTGGCCTCGAAGGGCGTGGCCTACAACGTGCAGGAGGCATACGAGCAGCTCGGAGACCTCAACGGCCGCGCCCCCATGGACGGCAACGCCGGCGAGGGCATGCCCCTGTGTGACACCGCGATCAAGGCGGCGAACATGGCGCTGCGCTTCTCGGGCACCACGAATGGCTCCCTGGCCGTTCAGGGCTTCCGCACGCTGGAGAAGCGCGTCGGTAACGAGATGGCGTTCCTGGCCGAAGGTGACGAAGAAAAGAAGATCACCTACCAGGACACCGTCCTGCAGCCGCGCAGCGTCATCACCAGCCCCGAGTGGTCGGGTTCCGAGCACGGCGGCCGACGCTACAGCGCCTTCGTCCAGAACGTCGAGTGCCGCAAGCCGTGGCACACGCTCACGGGCCGCCCGCAGTTCTACGTCGACCACGACTGGATGATGGACATGGGCGAGGCCCTGCCGATCTTCCGTCCGCCGCTTGACCTGGCGCACATCTACGGTGAGCGTCCTGTCGGCGACCACCGTCCCGGTCAGCCGGGTCAGGCCGAGGTCGCGGTGCGTTACCTGACGATCCACAACAAGTGGGCCATCCACTCCCAGTACTACGACAACCCGTACATGCTGACGCTGGGTCGTGGTGGCCAGACGGTGTGGATGAGCCCGGCCGACGCCGAGAAGATCGGTGTGCGCGACAACGAGTGGATCGAGGCGAAGAACCGTAACGGCACCGTGTCGGCTCGCGCCGTTGTCTCCCACCGCATCCCGGAGGGCACGGTGTTCATGCACCACGCCCAGGATCGCCAGATCAACACCCCGCTGAACGAGGAATCCGGCAAGCGCGGCGGTACGCACAACTCGCTGACGCGAATCTTCATTAAGCCGACCCACCTGGCCGGCGGATACGCGCAGTTCGCCTACGCGTTCAACTACTACGGTCCCACCGGCAACAACCGCGACGAGGTCACGGTTATCCGCCGCCGCTCCCAGGAGGTGCAGTTCTGATGAAGGTCATGGCTCAGATCGCGATGGTGATGAACCTCGACAAGTGCATCGGCTGCCACACCTGTTCGGTCACCTGTAAGCAGGTGTGGACCAACCGCGAGGGCACCGAGTACATCTGGTTCAACAACGTCGAAACCCGTCCCGGCGTGGGCTACCCCCGCGGCTGGGAGGACCAGAAGAAGTGGAAGGGCGGCTGGAAGCGTACCGCCACGGGCCGCCTCGTTCCCCGTCAGGGTGGACGCGTCGCCTCGCTCGCGAAGATCTTCGCGAACCCGACGCAGCCGACCATGAAGGACTACTACGAGCCGTGGACGTACGAGTACGACAAGCTGCTCCAGGCGCCCGCGAACTCCCGCGCGATCCCGACGGCCCGCGCGAAGTCCACAATCACGGGCGAGCACATCGACAAGCCCGAGTGGGGCCCGAACTGGGACGATGACCTCGGTGGCTCCATGGAGACCCTGGATCAGGACCCGGTCCTGCACCAGATGAACCTCCAGGTCGCCAAGACCATCGAGGACGCGTACATGTTCTACCTGCCTCGCATTTGCGAGCACTGCCTGAACCCGACCTGCGTGTCGGCGTGCCCCTCGGGCGCGATGTACAAGCGCACCGAGGACGGTATCGTCCTGGTCGACCAGGATCAGTGCCGTGGCTGGCGCATGTGCGTGTCGGCCTGCCCCTACAAGAAGGTCTACTTCAACCACAACACGGGCAAGGCCGAGAAGTGCACGCTGTGCTACCCGCGCCTCGAGGTCGGCCAGCCGACCATCTGCTCGGAGACCTGCGTGGGCCGCCTGCGCTACATGGGCGTGCTGCTCTACGACGCGGACCGCGTCACCTGGGCCGCCTCCCAGGAGGACGAGCGCGACCTGTACCGCGCCCAGCGCGAGATCCTGCTCGACCCGAACGACCCGCAGGTGGTCGCCCAGGCTCAGGCCAACGGCGTTCCCCACTCGTGGATCAAGGCCGCCCAGCAGTCCCCGATCTGGAAGCTCATTACCGAGTACGAGGTCGCCCTGCCGCTGCACCCCGAGTTCCGCACCCTGCCGATGGTCTGGTACGTGCCGCCGCTGTCCCCGGTCGTCGACCAGGTGACCGCGTCCGGCAGCGACGGCGAGGACCACAGGGTCCTGCTGTCCGCCATCTCGCAGATGCGCATCCCGCTGGAGTACCTGGCCGGCCTGTTCACGGCCGGGGACACGGCTCCCGTGGAGCTGGCGCTGCGTCGCCTCGCCGCGATGCGCTCCTACATGCGCGACGTCTTCGTCGACAACCCGACGAACGAGGAGATCCCTGCCTCCGTGGGCATGACCCCGGAGAAGGTCAAGGAGATGTACCGACTGCTGTCGATCGCCAAGTACGACGACCGCTTCGTCATCCCGACCGCCCACCCCGAGATGCCGCGCGGCATCAAGGAGCTCGAGGGCTGCCCGGTGTCCTACGACGTCGAGGCCTTCCACGGCCTGGCCCCTGCCACGTCAAACCGCCCGACGGGTGGCTCGTCGCCGGAGGGACGCCAGATGCTCCCCCTTGAGGTCGTTCGATGAGTACTTTCGTCGGCATTCCGCGTATTCCTACGGCCGCTCCGGAAACGGAGATGGATCCGAAGGACGCGCGCGGCGTGCGCATGGCGGTCTCGGTCCTCCTGGACTACCCGGGTGATGACTTCGAGACCAAGCTGGACGCGGTCGAGGAGGCTCTGGCGGACCTGCCGGAGCCGGCCTCGGCGTCCTTGGCCTCGTTCGTGAGCTACGCTCGCGCCGCGGGCCTGCGCGCCATGCAGACCACCTACGTGGAGACGTTCGACCAGCGCCGCCGCTGCGCGCTCGGCCTGACGTACTACACGCACGGCGACACCCGCGGGCGCGGCCAGGCCATCCTGGCCTTCAAGGAGGTCCTGCGCCGCGCCGGTTTCGAGATGGAGCGCGAGGAGCTGCCCGATCACCTGCCGGTGGTCCTGGAGTTCGCCGCCTTCGACGAGACCGGCACGGCCGAGGGCCTGCTGCGCTCTAACCGCGAGGGCATCGAAGTGATCCGCACGGCGCTGCGCGCCGCGGACTCCCCATACGCGCCGCTGCTGGACGCGCTGGTCGCGACACTGCCCGAGCCGGACGAAAAGACCATTGAGGGCTTCCGCAAGCTCATTAGCCAGGGGCCGCCCACCGAGCTGGTGGGCGTGGGCGATCTGTCTGCCACGCCCTTCCCGACTTCCGAAACAACGATGGGACGGTAACGTTCATGGAATCCGCACTTTTGCATGCCGCGTCAGCACCTGCGACGCAGTCGCTGTCCTTCCTGGACATTGCCCTGTGGGTGGTCCTGCCCTACGTGTCCTTCGCGATCCTCATCGTGGGTCTCGCGTGGCGCTACAAGACGGACCAGTACGGGTGGACGTCTCGTTCCTCACAGTGGAATGAGCCGGCCATCCTGCGCTGGGCGTCGCCGATGTTCCACTTCGGCGTTCTCTTCGTGTTCGTGGGCCACGTCATGGGCCTGGTGATCCCGAAGACCTGGACGCAGGCGCTCGGCGTCTCACAGCACACCTACCACCTGGTGGCGACGATCCCCGGCTCGATCGCGGGTCTCATGACGATCCTCGGCCTCGCGCTGCTGATCTACCGTCGCCTGGTGGTCAAGTCGGTGCGCGTGGCGACGACCCGCATGGACATCGTCACCTACGTGATGCTCAGCATTCCGGTGCTCCTGGGCGGGGCTGCGACCCTGCTCAACCAGGTGCTCGGCGGTCACGAGGGCTACGACTACCGCGAGACGATCTCCGTGTGGTTCCGCTCGATCTTCACGCTGCACCCGCAGGCGCACCTGATGGTCGACGTGCCGCTGAGCTTCCAGCTGCACATCATCGCGGGCCTGCTGCTCTTCTGCATCTGGCCGTTCACCCGCCTCGTGCACGCGGTGAGCGCGCCGGTCGGCTACGTGGCGCGTCCCCCGGTGATCTACCGGTCGCGCGACGAGCGCCGCGAGCATCAGCTGACGCGCGGCGGCATGTCGGACTGATCGATGGCCGTGCCCGCCGCGGTCCCTTGCTGAGAGGCGAGGCCTCGGCGGGCCAGGTGTTGGCGTGGGGGCGGGCGAAAGCTCGCCCCTCGCCGTATACCACGGGTCGGGTGTCGTCAGTGAGGTGCGCGCGTGCGGCCGCCCCTCCAAAAGCATCCGCGCAGTGGAATTGACCGTGCGCGCAAAGGCTTGTGCTGGTTAAAATAACACCGGTTTGTAAGTAATGTAACAAAGCTAATGCCGTTACGGAGACTCTCGTTAAGGGGGTTTCCGCAGATTAAGAGGGAGAGAGGACGGACATGACTGACACCTCCCATTCGCGGCCGCTTGCTGAAACGCTTGAGGCGATGGCTGCCCTGACGCCCGCTCAGCACGCTCTGTTGGAGCGCATTTCGCAGCACGCGACGCCCGTGACCGTGGCCGAGTTGGCCCAGGAGGCCGGCCTGCACGTGTCGAGCGTGCGTGAGACGCTCGAAGGTCTGTTTGCCGTGGGTCTGGTGGAAAAGCAGCAGCTTCCCTCCTCGGGGCGCGGGCGTCCCGCGCTCGGATACTCGACGACGACCCCCGCCGACCCCTCGTTTGCGGCTCAGATGCTCCAACAGCTGACCTCGTCGCTGCTGGCGTGGCTGCGCGCGGACGCCGCCGACCCGGCCGCGTCGGTGTGCGAGATCGGCGCGCGGTGGGCGGATGCCGCCCTGGAGACGATGGCCGTGCCGGACCACAGCCACGGGATTGCGCGCCGGGCCATGCGCGACAACTTCAACATCGCGGGGCACCTGGGCAAGGTGCGACTGTTCATGAACGCGATGGGCTTTGCGTCGGTACCCCACGAGTCCGATCAGATGGCCGTCGTCCTGACTGCCTGCCCTTTCACGGAGCCGGGAGCCCCGGACGACCTGGCCCTCGAGCTGCGGCGCGGCATCGTCGAGCGTGTCTTCGAGCGCACGGCGACGGGGGTTGCGAGCTGGTCAGTGGAGGTCGATCCGATCAACCCGTTGCGCCTGACGGTCTTCCTGCGTCCGCTCAACGAGCCGAATCCGAAGCCGCTGTCGACGACGGTGCACTTCTTCGGCGGCGCGGCCGAGGCGGCGGGCGGTTACATGCGTGAGCTGCCCGCCTCGGAGACGCCCGCGACGCTCGGCGAGCTGGTCGCGCGCCTCGGCGCTGAGAACCCGGAGCTGGATCGCATCCTGGAGGTGTCGAGCTTCCTGGTGAACGAGCGTTCCGCGCGCCTGGAGGCGGAGCTGATGCCCGGCGTGCGCATCGACGTGTTGCCGCCCTTCGCCGGCGGGTGAGATGTCCACAGCATTTGTGCGGGTCGGTCAGGGTTTTTGCAAAATCCTGACCGTTTCCGTTTAAAATGGACGTAAGCATCTCCCGTTCCTGGAGGATCCCATGTCAGCAGAGATTGCAACAGGTATTACTGACGACCCCCTCGACTCGAGCACGCTGATCGATAGCGCACGCCGAGATACGTGTGGTGCCGTGGCGTCGTTCATCGGCGTCGTGCGCAACCACGACGGGGGAGAGAGCGTGGACGCGATCGAGTATTCGTCGCATCCTTCCTCGGCGCAGATATTGCGCGACATCGTCGCGGAGTTTAAGGATCGTCCCGGGGTGCATCGCATCGTCGCGTGGCACCGGGTGGGCCGCCTGGAGATAGGTGAGGATGCGATGGTGGTGGCGGTTGCCGCCGAGCATCGCGCACAGGCTTTCCGCGCTGTGGAGGGCATCGTTGAGGACGTGAAGGCGAAGCTCCCGATCTGGAAGAAGCAGGAATTGACCGACGGTTCGCACAACTGGTCGGGTCTGTAAGATGACGATCGGCGATCCTTATTCGCGTGAGGCGGCCGTCTCGGGCCGCAGCGTGGCGCTCCCGCTGATCAATGCGCCCGTCCCGTACCAGGCCGGGGATCCTGCGCTGGAGCGTTTCCGTCGCAATTGGCTGGTCTCCGGCATTGGCCAGGCGGGTCAGGCTCGCCTGGCCGCGGCGCGCGTGCTCGTCGTGGGCGCGGGCGGCCTTGGCTCGCCCGTCCTGCTATACCTGACGGCTGCGGGCGTCGGGACGATCGGCATCTGCGACTCCGACGTGGTCGATACGTCGAACCTGCAGCGCCAGCTCCTGCACGGCGAGGCCGACGTGGGGGATCCAAAGCCTGATTCGGCGGTGCGTCACCTGAGCGCCCTCAATTCCGGCGTGCGCTTCGAGCGCTACGGGCACGTGACCCGAGAGTGGCTGGACGAGCACGGACGCGAGTGGGACCTCATCGTGGAGTGCACGGATAGCTTCGACTCGAAGTACCTGGTGGCGGACTATTGTGCGGACTCAGGCGTCCCGTTGGTGTGGGGGACGGTCGTGTCGATGGCCTTCCAGGTGAGCGTGTTCTGGTCTGCGGCGCCGGCCCCCGTGCCCTCGCTGACGTTGCGGAGCCTGCACCCGGTCAAGCCTGCTCCCGGGACGACCCCGGCCTCGCCGGAGGTTGGTGTGCTCGGTCCCGTGGTCGGCCAGGCGGGCACCGCGATGGCGACGGAGGCCATCAAGCTGCTGGTGGGCTTCGGCGAGCCGTTGATCGGCCGCGTCCTGACGGTGGACGCGGCGACGCAGCGCGCCGACGTGCTGACCTTCGCGCCGTGGGACTGATCCCCGTGGGCGGGGGAGGGACGCGCCCCGACCTGGCCGCGATAGTCGTGGGCGGCGGCGGGGGAGAGCGCCTGGGCGGCGTGTCGAAGCCAGACCTCGTGTTCGGCGGGGGGCGGCTCATCGACCGCGTGTGCGGGGCGCTGCTGGAGGCGTGCGGCGCGGGGTGTGTGG
>NZ_ALIY01000207.1:0-2174 GCF_000283035.1 Actinomyces sp. ICM58 | reverse complement strand
GGGCAGCTGGGAAGGTGACCCGATCATCGGCCAAGACGGGGCCAGCGCAAGCATCGAGCCTGGTTGAGCACACGACCTGCTTCCTGATCATCGCGGCCTTGCCCCTGGGTCGGAAAGCCGATCAGATCCGTCGCACTCACACGCCGCATCCAGGGCCTGCCCACAGGAACCCCCATCGCCAGCCACCAACCCTACCTCGACGCCATCGCCTACAAGCCAGGCAACTGCCCCCAGAGCCCCCTCGACTACCCCACCCCTACCCAAGCATTCAACGAACTCATTGCTACCACCCATTGACACCGCCCGATGTACTTCTTATCGACAATGTGTATACTGAAAAACCATAAATCATCCGCACGCCAGCGATTGGGGAACATCATGAGGAAAAGCCGGAGAGTTCTGGCTACGGGTGCTGGTTTGGCGCTACTCGCTGCAGGTACCCTCACAATCTTTGTGCCTCGCAGCGCACAAGCCGATCCCGAGCCCTTCACCCTCTCACAATACGTCTCGTCGACAAGCACGACTGTGTGCAATGCCACCCCTGTGATCACAACCTATCACGGTACCGTCATTGTGGACATTCCGGTCACGACGCTTCTGGCAGGCCACGAGGCCGAAATCCGCGCTGCGGCTGCACAGGGACTCTCCCCTCATGACTCCGGCAGCAATAACAACCCCGATATCACACTGACCGTGAGTGCCCCTGATGCGGTCACGTTGGGGACGTCTCGCGCGAAATCTACCTCATCACTGCTCGCCTACACCTCGTTCTCCCCCAACGATGACAGCACACGGGTCACTGCGAACATCCAGCTCAAGGATCTGAGTTGGCAGCAGCTGCTCGATATCTACGATGCAGAAAAAGCCAACCCCGGCCAGCACACGATCAAGGTCCAGGTCCCCTATGCCGTTGGCACCACTGACCCCACGGAAGCTACTCGACTGGCCAGCGAACAGGTTACCGTGACAGGTACGTTCAATTTCTTCGAATCTCCGACCACCCCCGCCCAGGTCTTTGACTTCGACAGGAAGACCCTGACGCTGGCGGAGTCGCCTACCGACTGCTTCGCGTCCGCACCGACCAGGACAACGCGCTGGGTTGATGAAGAGGACGGCCACAACTTGCAGCCCCCGAAGACCGGGCCGAACTTCTTCCAGCCCGCAGGAATTCCCGACTACGAATTCTCCACTTGGGAGTTGTCGGCGGATCGCTTGACGGGTATTTACAAGTACAAGAATGTTTTCGGCTCCCTTCCGGTCAACGGTGATGACCCGATAATCGGTACCGATTTTAAGATCGGTATCGATGAGAATCCCCCAACTCAGAAGGAAGAGATCCACGCCGAGAGTAAGAACTCGCTTCTGACCATCGAGAACGTCGTTCACCTGGACGACCTTCGCGGCGGACGCATTGCGGATCTCCTCCAGAAATACGACGAGACTCCCAACGCTTTCGACGATTTTGGCCTGAGGAATGCTCACTTGGGCTTCACAACGCAGATCACTCTTCCTACGCAGCTGAAGTTCTCTGACCCCTCGGCCATCTCGGTAACCGGGCTTCCCCAGGGCTTCTCAGCGACGACAGTGGCAGTTAACGGACAGAGAGCAACGGTTACCGTTGACGTCGATACCCCCGGTCAGATCACCACCATCGAAGACCTCAAGGACGCGATGGCTGCGCTTCACGGCGAAGCGGTGATCACCATTAAGAAGATTGCCTTCACTGAATCCGCAACTGCCGATACGGATTACCAGATCGATCACCTCACGCAGGGAATCATCTCGGTTGTTGTCGACAAACAACTCGGTGCCGTGGTCAGGCCTGGGTGGCCTTCACCCGCATGCCCTCCGACTATGGGCGACGACGACACTGTCGAACCGGCCGTTCCTCGTTCTGTTGTTGGAACACTTTTCGATCCCCCGTCGCCCGCATGTCCCCCGTCGGGCATCCCTCTGAGCGCCGGGTGGAGGATATCCGTGTTCGGCCCTTCTGCCGGGTGGGATGAAGCTCCGCTCATGAAGCACCCCCTGAAGTACACGACCAGCGAGTCGCATCCCTACGTGACACGACTGTCCTTCAAGCCGGGTCCGACGCCGACACCGACACCGACGCCGACACCGACACCGACCACGGTAACGCCATCGGTTCCGCCCACTCCTGCAACGCAGCCCGC
>NZ_ALIY01000206.1:0-3891 GCF_000283035.1 Actinomyces sp. ICM58 | reverse complement strand
GCTGGTGTGTTTGCTGGGTGTGGTTTTGTGTGTGTCGGTCGCTAGGGGTGGTTTTTGCTGTGTGGGATAGCGGAGCGGCCAGGAACCGTTGGGTTCCTGGCCGCTTGCCTGAAGTGTGTTGTGGCGGTGTCCTACTCTCCCACAACCTGTCGGTTGCAGTACCATTGGCGCTGCCGGGCTTAGCTTCCAGGTTCGGAATGTTGCTGGGCGTTTCCCCGGTGCTATGACCACCACAAGACTGGTGTTCAACACCATCCCCCCGCCGTGTGTTGGGGGGGTGTGGGTTGATCGTGATTTGTATAGTGGTTGCGGCAGTGTGTGCACTCATGTTTTTGTTTCACCCGCGTTTTGTGTGGGTGTTTGTTTAGTGTTGGCCCATTAGTACCAGTCGGCTCACGAGCACCTCGCGGTGCTTCCACCTCTGGCCTATCAACCCGCTAGTCTGGCGGGGGCCTCTCACCCCACAGTGGGGGCGTGGAAACCTCATCTTGAAGCAGGCTTCCCGCTTAGATGCTTTCAGCGGTTATCCCTTCCGAACGTAGCCAACCAGCCATGCACCTGGCGGTACAACTGGCACACCAGAGGTTCGTCCATCCCGGTCCTCTCGTACTAGGGACGGCCCTTCTCAAATTTCCTACGCGCACAGAGGATAGGGACCGAACTGTCTCACGACGTTCTGAACCCAGCTCGCGTACCGCTTTAATGGGCGAACAGCCCAACCCTTGGGACCAACTCCAGCCCCAGGATGCGACGAGCCGACATCGAGGTGCCAAACCATGCCGTCGATATGGACTCTTGGGCAAGATCAGCCTGTTATCCCCGGGGTACCTTTTATCCGTTGAGCGACCACGCACCCACGTGCCATGGCCGGATCACTAGTTCCTGCTTTCGCACCTGCTCGACCCGTCGGTCTCACAGTCAAGCTCCCTTGTACACTTGCACTCGCCACCTGATTACCAACCAGGCTGAGGGAACCTTTGAGCGCCTCCGTTACATTTTAGGAGGCAACCGCCCCAGTTAAACTACCCACCAGGCACTGTCCCCAACCCGGATCACGGGCCAAGGTTGAGGTGACCGCTTGAACCAGAATGGTATTTCAACGACGACTCCACCACCGCTGGCGCGGCAGCTTCACAGTCTCCCACCTATCCTACACAAGTCCAAGCGAACACCAATACCAAGCTATAGTAAAGGTCCCGGGGTCTTTCCGTCCTTCTGCGCGAAACGAGCATCTTTACTCGTACTGCAATTTCACCGAGTTCGCGGTTGAGACAGCGGAGAAGTCGTTACGCCATTCGTGCAGGTCGGAACTTACCCGACAAGGAATTTCGCTACCTTAGGATGGTTATAGTTACCACCGCCGTTTACTGGGGCTTAAATTCACCGCTTCACACCCACAAAGGAGTGTTAACAGTTCCTCTTAACCTTCCAGCACCGGGCAGGCGTCAGTGCGTATACATCGCCTTACGGCTTCGCACGCACCTGTGTTTTTGATAAACAGTCGCTTCTCCCTATTCTCTGCGACCCCACAACCCCACCAGCGCGCTAGGCGCGGGGAAGTCACGGGGTCCTCCTTATCCCGAAGTTACGGAGGAATTTTGCCGAGTTCCTTAACCACGATTCACTCGAACGCCTCGGTATACTCTACCTGACCACCTGAGTCGGTTTAGGGTACGGGCGCGTCATGCCCTCACGTCGAGGCTTTTCTCGGCAGCATAGGATCACCACAAGACAACACTATCGTGTCACCCTCATCAGTTCTCACCCTGAATGCCCCCCGGATTTACCTGAGGGACGGGCCACAACCTTAAATACGCACAACCATCGGCGCACTGCAGCTACCTGTCTGCGTCACCCCTGTTAACACGCTTGCCTACAATCACCGGGACCCCAAGACCCACACACACCAACAAACCCGAAGGTTACGTGGCGGCGTGAGCAAATTGGTTAGCACAATGACTTCAGCATGGACGGTCACAACGCGGTACCAGAATATCAACTGGTTGTCCATCGACTACGCCTGTCGGCCTCGCCTTAGGACCCGACTAACCCAGGGCGGATAAACCTAGCCCTGGAACCCTTAGTCAATCGGCGCTGCGGATTCTCACCGCAGATTCGTTACTCATGCCTGCATTCTCACTCCCACACAATCCACCAGAAGTTACCTCCAGGCTTCACCTCATGCAGGACGCTCCCCTACCCAACAACACACCAACAACCAGTTCCTGGCGCCAGCACGCGTGTTGCTGCCACAGCTTCGGCGGTACGCTTGAGCCCCGCTACATTGTCGGCGCAGAACCACTTGACCAGTGAGCTATTACGCACTCTTTCAAGGATGGCTGCTTCTAAGCCAACCTCCTGGTTGTCACCGCGACTCCACATCCTTTCCCACTTAGCGCACGCTTAGGGGCCTTAGCTGATGATCTGGGCTGTTTCCCTCTCGACTACGAAGCTTATCCCCCGCAGTCTCACTGCCACGCTACACCTAATGGCATTCGGAGTTTGGCTGACGTCAGTAACCCACAGGGCCCATCGGCCATCCAGTAGCTCTACCTCCACCAGGGACCACGCGACGCTGCACCTAAATGCATTTCGGGGAGAACCAGCTATCACGGAGTTTGATTGGCCTTTCACCCCTACCCACAGTTCATCCCCCAGGTTTTCAACCCTGGTGGGTTCGGTCCTCCACACAGTCTTACCTCTGCTTCAACCTGACCATGGGTAGATCACCCCGCTTCGGGTCTAGAACACGCGACAAACGCCATATTTCAGACTCGCTTTCGCTACGCATACCCCACACGGGTTAAGCACGCCACGTATCACTAACTCGCAGGCTCATTCTTCAAAAGGCACGCCATCACCCCACAAGGCTCTGACGGCTTACAGGCACACGGTTTCAGGTACTATTTCACTCCCCTCCCGGGGTACTTTTCACCATTCCCTCACGGTACTATGCACTATCGGTCATCAAGTAGTATTTAGGCTTACCAAGTGGTCTTGGCAGATTCACACGAGATTTCACGAGTCCCGCACTACTCGGGCACCACATCCACACCACACGCCACCGGTCCACCTACACGACTATCACGCTCTACGGTCAGCCATCCCAGACTGTTCAACTCCCAACAACACACGGTGCGACCCCCCGGCAGAAGGATCCAACATGGCCCCACAACACCAAACACGCAACGGCCGCCGCCTCTGGCACGCATCTGGTTTAGCCTCCTCCGCTTTCGCTCGCCACTACTCACGGAATATCTTCTCCTACGGGTACTGAGATGTTTCACTTCCCCGCGTTCCCCCCACCACCCTATACACGTTCAGATGATGGTAACCCAGCACAACCCAGGTTAGGTTCCCCCATTCGGACACCCTCGGATAATAACGCTCGCTCGCCAGCTCCCCGAGGCATATCGCAGGCCGCAACGTCCTTCATCAGCTCTTGATGCCAAGGCATCCACCGAATGCCCAACAAAACTAAACAAAACACAAAAAACAGTACAGAACAAATATGCTCGCAACCACTATACAAATCACAAACAACCCACCACACACAACCCACACCAACAAACAACATTCGCCGGCCGGCTGCGCAGGCAACCACCACCCACCAGGGCAGTAGACGCTCACACGGTGTTGAACGTGAACCCGACAGTGTGCTCATCCGTTAAAACGTTTAAACCCAACCCAAAACACGCACCCACACCCACCACCCCACTGTCGGGGCAGTAAACACATGCGAGCACAAGAAAACAACCAGCACACCCACCACAACAGGCAGACACACTAGCAGTTCCCCACAAAACTGGGCTCCCTAGAAAGGAGGTGATCCAGCCGCACCTTCCGGTACGGCTACCTTGTTACGACTTCGTCCCAATCGCCAATCCCACC
>NZ_ALIY01000205.1:0-8449 GCF_000283035.1 Actinomyces sp. ICM58 | reverse complement strand
AAATCCCAGCGCTACCGCCACCGCCGCCCGGCCCCGATGGGGCCGGGCGGCGTTGTCATGCCCGAGTGGTGTGTGTCCGGGGCGTGCTTTGTGTGCCCGAGTGGTGTGTGTCCGTGGGCGGCTTTGTCATGCCCGTCGGCTCTTCTGTTTGAAGTACCGCAGTGGTTCCCCAGCAATGTCGCACGTAATTCCCCCGCGACTGCTTCAAACATTGAATCGTGGTCGTTGGAATTGCAACGTTTGTGGCCTATCTCGAAAAATGACCGAGTTAAATTACGTGCGACTTTTGGAGGGGTGGTTACCGCCGTCGCTTTCGGGCACCTCTACCGGCCGCGGGCGGCTCTGTCAGGCCTGTCCCTTCTCAGGCTAGCCCCTTCTCAGGCCCGCCCCTTCATAGGCCCTGCCCCTCTGCATCTCCAGGGATGCAGGAGAGGCGGAACCCCGAAGGGTCCCGCCTCTGCTGCGTGTGTGTAGTTGTGGTGGACGCGCGACCAGCGCCCAGGCCTCGTCACGAAGAATGCTTAGTTCTTCCACCAGCCCTTGACGGTGTCGATGGCCTGCGTGCCCAGGTCGGACAGCGCGGAGTGGGCGTTCACCAGGCCGGAGGACAGGCGGGCGGCCTGGAAGCGAGACGCGACGTTCTCCCAGTTCACCAGGTTCCACCAGGCCTTGACGTAGTCGGCCTTGACGTTGAGGTAATCCAGGTAGAAGGCGTGCTCCCACATGTCGATCATGAGCAGCGGAACGGTCGCGACAGGGATGTTGCCCTGCTGGTCGGTCATCTGGTAGGTCACGAGGCGCTTGCCGACAGTGTCCCACGCGAGGACGGCCCAGCCGGAACCCTGCAGGCCCAGGGCGGCGGCGGCGAACTGAGCCTGGAAGGACTCGAACGAGCCGAAGAACTCGTCGATGGCGGCGCCGAGCTCGCCCTCGGGGCGCGAGGCGCCCTCGCCGGTCATGTTCGTCCAGAAGATGGAGTGGTTGGTGTGACCGCCCAGGTTGAAGGCCAGGTTCTTCTCCCACAGGTTGATCGCGGCGAAGTCGCCGGACTCGCGGGCGGCGGCCAGCTTCTCCAGCGCGGCGTTCGCGCCGGCCACGTAGTTCGCGTGGTGCTTGTCGTGGTGCAGCTCCATGATGCGTCCGGAGATGTGGGGCTCCAGTGCGGAGTAGTCGTAGGGCAGGTCGGGCAGGGTGTAGACGGTCATGATGCTCCTCCTGGGCGTCGTCGTCGTTTGACTGTTGACTCCAAGGGTAGTACTTAAGTCCCGGTTTGCGTAGGGGGTTTGTGTCACCTTTCGCGGATCGCGATCAACGACGAGGCCGGGGCTGGGGAACGCGATCGCGCATCCTCAGCCCCGGCCTCGTGAAACGACAGACGATCAGGCCCGAGCGCGCACGCGGCGCACGAGCGCGGAAGCCCCGACGACGAGCCACGCGATGACGGCGCCAAGGATGACACCGAAGACGCCGGACAGGAGTGTCTCGACCAGCCAGGTCACGAATCCGCCTGCGCCGGACACCGCGTGCTCGGCGGCCTCGAGGACGTGGTGGAAGACGGGAACGCCGACCTCGGCGAGGTTCACGATGACCAGGTGACCGCCGACCCACAGCATCGCGACCGTGCCGACGACGCCGATCACGCTGAAGACGTGCGGCATGACGCGAACGATCGTGCGGCCCACGTTGTCGACGGGGCCGGGCCGGTTGTCCTCGGGCTCGAGGGCGCCGCGCGCCAGGCGCACGCCGACATCGTCGGCCTTGACCAGCAGGGCGACGAGGCCGTACACGAAGAACGTCATGAAGAAGGCGACAGCGATGAGGACGGCGACGCGCATCGCGCCGTGCTCATTCGATAGGCCGGCCATGGACACGAGCATGATTTCGGCGCTGAGGATCAGGTCGGTGCGGGTCGCGGAGGACACGATGGACTTCTCGAGCTCCTCGGCGGACGCAGCGCCGCCCTCCTCGTGGCCCTCGTGGTGTCCGGGCAGCCAGCCGAGCTTCTCGAGGACCTTCTCGCCGCCCTCGAAGCACAGGTACGCGCCGCCCACGACCAGCAGGAACGGCAGGAAGTGGGGGGCCAGCCACGTGAGCAGGAGCGCGATCGGCAGGATGATGAAGAGCTTGTTGATGAGGGAGCCGCGCGCGATCTTGCCGATGATGGGTAGCTCGCGGTCCGGGCTCAGGCCCGCCACGTACTGGGGGGTGACGGCCGTGTCGTCGATGACGACGCCCACCGCCTTCGACGAGACCTTGACGGCGCCAGCCGCGACGTCGTCGACCGACGAGGCCGTGACCTTCGCGAGGGTCGCGATATCGTCGAGCAGGGCGACAAGTCCTCCGGACATGGGTTTCCTCCTCTGAGCTGGTCGTGGGGATCCTGGTTGGGTACCCGCGCATTGTACTCATGGGGATAGTCTTGAGGCATGACGACTTCCGTACCCGTCCCCGCCCTCGATCGTGACCTCATCGCGCGCCTGCGCTTCGACGTTATCGCGTCGAGATGGACCATCGACACCTTATCGGCGCTGCTGAGCGCCGACACCTTGGCCGCCCTCATGCGCGACTCGCGTCTGCCCGCCCTCGTTGAGCTCGCGGGCGTCGCAGACCCGGCGGCCACCCTCACGCGCTTCTTCATTCTCGGCCAGCCCGAGAGGGCGTCGGCCCTCGCCGGGGCGCTCCCGACGCTTGGGGCGCAGGGCCTGGAGACCCTCGGCCTGGCGGCCGTCATCGACGAGGCCGAGGCCGCCTCCGGCCTCGTCATGCCGCGCGCGTGCGCCAAGCCCACGTCAACGTCCGCGCCCACGCGGGAGCGCGCCGAGGCGGGAGAGGATGGGGAGGCCTCGTCCCGGGAGGCGCCCACCCTGCCGACGATGCGGGACCCCGACGAGGAGGCTCCCGAGTCCGAGGTCGAGCACGACCCCTGGATGCGCGCGCTCTTCGACCTGCGCCCACACGCGGCCGCGCTGCCGGGTGGGGACCACGACTGGTGGGTGACCTCGGACCTGGGGGAGGCGCAGACCGGCAGGCCGCTGGCCGATGACCACGTGCTCGGCATCGGCGGGGCGACCCTGACGCTCCTGGAGATGACGGTGCGCGATCGGGTTGACTCGGCCCTGGATCTGGGCTGCGGGTGCGGCATCCAGGCCCTGTACTTGGCGACGCATGCCGACCGCGTGGTGGCGACCGACCTGTCGGCGCGGGCTTGCGCGCTCACCCAGTTCAACGCTGCCCTCAACGAGACGGTCATCGACGTGCGCGAGGGGTCCCTCTTCGAGCCGGTCGCCGGTGAGGCTTTCGACCTCATCGTCTCCAACCCGCCCTTCGTGATCACGCCCGACAGCGTGCGCGGGACGGCCGGCCTGCTCGAGTACCGCGACGGCGGCATGGATCGCGACAACCTGATCCGGGCGGTCCTGCGTGAGGCTCCCGCCTACCTGGCGCCCGGGGGCACGCTGCAGATGCTCGCGAACTGGGAGATTCCCGCGAGCCGCAACCCGGACACGCAGTGGTCCCGGCGCGTCGATGCCTGGCTAGAGGGCCTGCCGGTGGACGCGTGGGTGGTCCAGCGTGACGTCCTCGATCCCGCGCGCTACGTGGACATGTGGATCCGTGACTCAGGCGGCCAGCTGATGGCGCGCGCCGACTACGATCGCGCGTTTACGTCGTGGCTGGTGGATTTCCGTCGCGCGGGCACGGGCGCGATCGGCATGGGTTTCGTGGCGCTGCGCAGGCTCGACGAGGCCGAGGCCGCCTCGGGTGGGGTTCGCGCCTACGACCTGTCCCTCGATGGGCACGCCCCGCGCGGGCGCGACGTGGCGTGGGCGCTGGCCTCCCTGCGCGCCCCTCAGCTGTGGGACACAGCGCTCACGCGTGCGTCGGATGTGCGCGAGGAGCGCCACTACGTGCCGGGTAGCCCGGATCCGGAGCTGTTGATCCTGCATCAGGGTGGGGGGCTGGGCCGTTCCGTGCCGGTCTCGTCGGCCGTGTCCGCGGTCGTGGGGGCTTCGGATGGGGAGTTGACGGTCGGGCAGATCGCGTCGGCCGTCGCGATGCTCACCTCGGTTGAGGTGGAGGATGTACGCGCCGAGGTCGAGGCTCCCCTGCGCGACCTGATCCGCTGGGGGTTCTTGACGTACTGAGCGCTGTTGCGTGCGGGGGCGGCCGCGGCGCCCTGGCCGCATCGGGTGGGCTGTGTGGTGTCGTTTCGGGCGTGTTGCGAGCGTGGGTGCGGGTGGGCGCGAAGTCGGCTCCAGATGTGGGGGCCCTGTGTTAGCCTGGCGCCACACTCACGCGAAGGAGCGACATGGACTACGAGCTGGCCTACCGCTACGGTGTCCCCTCGCGCCTGGATGAGGGCGCGGGGCTTGCGCTGGCGACATCGGGAGGGTCCACCCCCGAGGGGGAGGCGGCGCGCCCCTATTTCTTCTCGGGCTTCATGGAGCGCCCCGACGTGGTGGCCGCCGGCCTACTCGCGGTCGCGCGCGTGGCGCGCACCCGCTTTTACGTGCCGCCCGGCATGGTTCCCACCCCCGGTGGGGGATTGACGCGGATCGGGATGCTCGACCCGGTGGTCACCAGCACGGCGGAGGGCCTGCGCTTTGAGTCTTTTAGCGTCTGCTGCGGCGTGTACGCGCGGCTCGACGTGCAGGCCTCGGCCCTGGACGCCACTCACTGCGCGGTCGGCGTGACCAACGTGGACGTGAACCAGCCGCTGCGCGCCGCCCTGGCGTCCCTGCGAGCGGGGGAACCCCTGCACCTGGGCGTGGGCGAGGAGGGGCTGACGGCCACGACCTTGGACGAGGAAGTCACGGAGGAGAAGGTGCCGCTGTCCTTGCGCTGGCTCAAGGGCTTCGCGGAGACGCAGATGCTTTCCTCGGCGATGATGCCGCTCCACGTGTTGAATACTGCGCAGGCGCGCGCCTTCGTTCGAGGCCTGCCCAGGTCCAGCGCGACGGGCACGGTCATGTGGGCGGGGCGTGCTGTGCGCGGCCTGCGCCTGGGGACCAGGCCCGCTCCGGGGGCCGCGTGCGTCGCCGGGCCCGAGCGCCTGCGCGTGTTCGAGCCGCTCCTGCACCTCATTACTTCGCTTGAGGCCTACGGATCTCACGTGGACGCGGGCAGCGAGCCGGTCGCCTCCCTGTGGGTTGCCTGCCTGCCCGGCGCGCGCCTGAGCGTGGGGCTCAGCCCCGCTAAGTCCCGCGGATTCTCGGGGGAGGGCGCGGTCCTGGCCTCCCTGGGGGACCCGCGCGTCGAGGAGGACGCGGACATGCTCTCCGCCCTGCTCTCCTTCGAGCCGCGCATCGACACGCAGCTCATGGCCGCCCGCTCTGGCCTGGCCCCCGACCGGGTGGCCGGCGGCCTGGCGCTCCTGGCCTCGAGCGGGCAGGTCGGCTTCGACGTCACCGAGGGCGCATACTTCCACCGTCCCCTGCCCGTGCGCGCCGACGCGCTCACCGCCATGCACCCGCGCCTGGCCGGGGCGCGCACGCTCATTGAGCGCGGCGCGATCACACGGGAGGAGGGCGCGCGATTCCGCGTGTCGTCGGGTGCGAACCGCTACCGCGTGGAGGTACCTGCCGACCCCTACGCCATCGGTGAGTACCGCTGCACCTGCCCGTGGTGGATGAAACACAGGGGCGGGCGCGGTCCCTGCAAGCACGTCCTCGCCGTTTCCCTGCTCCTGAAGGAGGAATCGTGAGCACCATCCGTTGGCTGCCCGACACCCTGGATGAGTGCATGGACTTTTGGAGGCTCCACCTGTGGGTCCGGCAGCACCCGGGCCTGTGGACGCTCGACCAGGTCTACGCGCGCATGCTGGAAATCAACGACGGCCCGCCCACGGATGCTGACCTGGCCGTGAGCACCCGCCTGTCCGATCCGTGGATGGACGGCATCGGCTTCCTGCGCCTGGCGGAATTGAAGGGGGACCTGGCCCTCGAGCATGACGAGCGATTCCTGACGGCGCTCATCGGCCTCGAACCCGGGCTGCAGCTGCCCCTCATGCGCGCCGATCGGGAGCTGCGCGAGGAGCTGGTGTGGGGGATGCTGCGCCAGGAGGGTAACCGCGGCGTATCACTGTCCTCCTCCGACCGTTCTGCCACCATGGGCTCGGGGCGGGCGCCCGGCTGGTCGCGCACGCTCGCTGCCTGCGCCGACGAGGGGCTCATCGACCGGGATCGCCTCATCGACGCCCTCCTCGACATGCTTGCCGCTGACCTGCCTTCCGCGCGCGCCGGCTGGCATTCGCGCACCCTGCGCCTGCTTGCCATGACCCTCGACGAGGCCGAGGCCCGTCAGGGGGCCCTGTGCGCCCTCATGTCCTCTCCCGTCGGGCCGACCGTCACCCTGGCGGTCCGGCAGCTGACCGCCCTCTCGAAGGCCGGGCGACTCGACCTGGAGCTCTTTGCTCGCAGCTGCGAGGGGGCGCTCATGGGGTCGAAGGCGAACGCCCTGCGCGTGCTCGGGGTCCTGCGTGATGGCCTCGGCGCCGTGGAGGGCACGGACCTCGAACCCCTGCTCGGCGTCGCCCTCTCCTTCCCGGACGCGCAGGTGCAGCGGGCGGCGCTGGGGCTGGCGCGCGATAACGTGACCGCCAGCCTCCTGACGCGCGAGAGCGTCGCCGCCATCGTGCGTCTGGCCGACCTGGATCCGCTGGTCGTCCCCGAGGCGCGCGAGTTCGTGTCCGTCGGCGCGGTGGGTGACCGGCCCGACCCCGGCCTCGTGCCAGAAACCCGGGACGAGCCGGGTTCCTTCCTGCCGCCTCCCCGCGAGGTGGGCGACCTGGTTCCCATGAGCGCCGAGGACGTGGTTGGGCGGGTCGGCGTCCTGGCCGAGAAAGCGCAGATGGGGCTCGAATACGAGGCGCTGCTCGCGTTCCTGGCATCCCCAGAGTTCACCCCGGACGCGCTGGAACCGTTGCGCCCGCTCGTGCGGCACCTGACCACGCGCAGATTCGGGTACGAGCGCATGCTCGGATCTCTCCTGCAGATAGCCCTCGATGGGGGAGGGGAGGGCGCGGAGAACCCGCTGGCCGCTGGCACCGCCTGGTTGGAATCGGAAAATATGCCGACCCTTCTGCGAGAGCGCATCATCGAAGTTGTGGGCCTGGTCGAGTGTGGACGGCGCTACCGCCTCCTGGCCACGCCCACCGACGACCGGGGAGCCGTGAATCCCCTGACGCTCGTGCGCCGCGCCCTGGACAACGGGGACGCCGCGCCTCTTCCCGCGGACCTCACCCAGGCGCTGCTGCGCGTGGACGTCGAGCACCCGGACTGCGCGGCCGCGCTCGCGCTTGTGGAGGAACAGGAGGCGGAGCTGCCCGCCGCGGCCCGCATCCGCCTCGCGCTCACGGGTGCGGTGCGCAGACGGGCCGAGGGCTACCTGTCCTCCCTCTCCGTTGCGTGGGAGGGGCACCCCGCCTACGAGTCGCGCAGCGGGAAGCCGAAGGTCGCGCGTGACGGCTCGCCCGTCTACGCGTTCTTTACCCCGCGCGTCGTCGGCGCAGATACGGGCGCGACAGGCCCTGAGCTGGGCGCGCTCGCGGATATTGCGAGCGCCTCGGGTGATTTTACTGCCCACCGATATCTCTACCCTGCGTCGGTGCGTCACTTCGCCGTCTGCCTGATCGCCTCGCAGTGGTATGTGCTTGACAGTACACAGCTGACCGCTGACTGCTATCGGGCCCTGTGTGAGCACGGCGGGCGCTGGGATTCGCTGTCTGCGGGGCTCCTCGGCCAGGCGATGGGCGAGCGCGAGGTCGAGTCGCGCGCGCTCGGCGTCGAGGCCCTGGCCGCCCTGGTGGCGCGCGGGGATCTCGCCTTTGACCAGGCCGTGGCCGGTTTTGAGGCCGTGGCACACACCGTGAAACTGAACCGGTGGGCGCAGGCGTTCCAGGATCTGGGGAACGTGGACCCTCGCCTCGCGCTGGACCTGGCGCTCGCGCTGCTCCCCGGGCTTGAGCGCGGGCGCACGGGCATCGGGCAGCTGCTGGGCGTCGTCACCGCGCAGTACGCGCGGGCGCAGGCTGAGGGGTGGGCGCCGCCGCTCGGCGAGGATCTCGTCGGCTGGCTTGGCCTTTTCCGAGGCTCCTCACAGGCCGCCAAGTATGCGCGCACGCTGAAGGAGATGAGCCAATGAGTTCGCCGATGACGCTCCCCGCCCGCAGGGCGGCCCTCAAGGGCCTCCTCGCATCCGGGGAGAGCGCCATCGACGCCTACGAGCGGGTGCTGGAAGGGGCCTCGGAGAAAGATCGGCGCTCCCTGTTCAAGTCCGTGCCCTTCGCGCGCCTCGTCCCGTCAGCCGTCGAGTGGGAGTGGGACGCGGTCCCAGAGGACACGGTGCGCATGTGCGCGTTCCTGCGCGCCGCCCTGGCCGGGAGCGATGACGCCGGCGACGACTACGGTGCCCGGTGGTCGGGCCGCCGCGGCGGTGACCCGCGCGAGGGGGC
>NZ_ALIY01000204.1:0-2652 GCF_000283035.1 Actinomyces sp. ICM58 | reverse complement strand
GGATCCACCGCCGACGGTCACGCTAGAGCCCACGCCAATCACAGGGGAAACGCGCTGAGCCGACGAGGCGTGAGGGCACCTAGAGGGTTATACTGACAGGTAGGACAAAGGCTGAAACGGATACTTGGCAGCGCGAGCTGTTAGATGATGACCGCGAAACCCGACAAAACAGGGCCTCGTAATAGCTCACTCGTGAGCGGCAAGCTGAAGTCACGTCCTGCAAACCCCCTTCCCTGTGGGTTGGGGGTTTCGTGCTATCTGCTGGGCCCAGTTGGCACGCGGGGACCATTTTCACGGCGATTACCCGTAGAAGTATGGGGCGCGGGCCGCTACCGTGGTGATAGTTCGACTCGTCGGCTCGCCGACACCGCCCGCCGACACCAGGAGCGCCCACATGAGCGAGGCCCCCAGCCCTGCCGCCCGCGACGACGGAGCACGCGAGCACGCCACGACCTCGTCAAGAAACACACGCACGAGTCCGCCGATCCCGCCCCTCCCCAAGGCGCGCCTCGTCTTCCTGCTCCTGGCCGGCGTCGCGCTCCTCTCGGGACTGGACGCCTCCCTCGTGCGCCTCGGGGCCCTGGCACCCGTGGCCTCGACGAGCCTGGGGACCGTGCACGGACTCCTCATGATCTACGGGTTCCTGGGCACCGCGATCTGCCTGGAGCGCGCGGTTGCCCTCCAGTCCGACGGGCGACGCCCGTGGGCCTACGCCGCCCCTCTGCTGACCGGCGCGGGCGGCATCAGCGCGGTCGTCATCTCCCTGAACGAGGCCGCGCGCACTACCCTCTCGAACCTGCCGATCCCCCGCTACCTGGCCGCCCACCTGAGCGGCTTCGCGCCCGAGCGCATGATGCCCGGCTTCCTCATCACCCTCGGCATGGCGCTGCTGACGGCCATCTACTGCTACGTGTGGGCGCGCCGACAGGCCACCCACGCGGTCCTCATCCAGCTGATGGGCGCTCTCATTGGCCTGGGCGGCATCCTCCTGTGGTGGCGAGGCCTCGAGACGCCGCGCGCGGTGCCCTGGTGGCTGGCGTTCCTGATCGTCACGATCATCGGCGAGCGCGTCGAGCTCGCACGCCTCGCCTTCGCGTCCGGCTCCACCGAGCGGCGCATCACAGCCGAGAGCGCCGCACTCATGGTGGGCCTGACCGTCGCGCTCTACTCCCCCACGATCGGTTACCCCCTGATCGGCCTGAGCCTGGGTGTCCTCATGGCAGACACCGCGTGGCACGACGTCGCGCGCGGCACCGTGCGCATGAAGGGCCTTCCGCGCCTGGCGGCCGTGTGCATGCTGAGCGGCTACGCGTGGGCGCTCGTGCCCGCACTCATGTGGGTGATCGCACCGCCCGCCTTCGACGGATACGGCTACGACGCCGGCGTCCACGCGATCACAATCGGCTTCGTCGTCTCCATGCTGCTGGCCCACGCGCCCGTCATCATCCCGGCGGTCGCCCGGCGCGAGGTCCCCTACCACGTCGCCATGTGGGTCCCCTTCGCGTTCCTGCAGCTCTCCCTCCTCGTCCGTCTCCTCGCGGGCGCGCGCGAGGCCGCCTACCCGTGGCGCCTGGGCGGCACCCTCGGGGTCGTCGGCATGCTCCTGTTCGTGGGCACGACGCTGACGGTGACGATTCGCCGGGCGCGCGCGGCCTCGCGCGAGATCGGGCCCGGGGACGAGGCCGGGGCCAGGCCTGCGGCTCCCGCATCCTCGGGCGGACGGGAGGTCCGATGACCAAGCCCCGCGTTCCCCGCACCGACCGCGCGACCACGATCTGGATGTGCACGGCGGCGGCGTGCGCGGCGGTCACGATCGTCGCGCGCGGATTCATCCCGCAGAACCTGTGGACGATGATCCACCTCGTCACGCTGGGTGTCCTGTCCAACGGGATCTTCCAGTGGTCGTGGTACTTCACGCGGGCGCTCGCCCACCTGGCGCCAGACGACCGACGCGCCGGGCGCGACAATACCGTGCGCATCGCAGCCTTCAACGCCTCCCTGCTGCTGCTCATCGGCGGCATGTGGTCGGGCTTGTGGCACGCGACCGTCACGGGCGCGACCGTCGTCGGCGCGATCGCGGCCTGGCACGGGTGGGCGCTGCTCACCGCCTCCCGCGAGCGCCTGGCCTCCCGCTTCGCCGTCATCATCCGGTACTACATCGCGGCGGCGTTCTTCCTGGTGGTCGGTGCGACGCTGGCTGGTTTCGTCACGGTGGCCATGTTCGATGCGGATGCGCCCGCATGGCTGGCCGAGGCCCGCGATCGGCTGACGGTCGCCCACGCGCTGGCGGGTATCGCCGGATGGGTGGGCTTGACGATGGGCGGGACCCTGGTGACGCTCGGGCCGACCGCGATGCGCACGCGCATGGATCCGCGGGCCGTGTCCTTCGCGACGAGCGCCCTGCCCATGTGGGTGGCTGCGCTTCTCGTCGCCGGCACGGGCGCTGTGGCCGGGTCGATGCGCGTGGCGTCGGTGGGTCTCCTCGTCGTCGTGGGTGCGGCCGCTCTGGGCGTGGGGGTTCCGCTCCTTCGCGCGGCGATGATGAAGGGCCCGGCCGAGTACGGCGCGTGGTCCCTCACGCTGGGTGCCGCCTGGATTCTCGTCGCGGGCGCGGGGGCGTCCCTGCGCGCCTTCGAGGCGGCCGACGCGACC
>NZ_ALIY01000203.1:0-15019 GCF_000283035.1 Actinomyces sp. ICM58 | reverse complement strand
CAACCCGCGCTCCAAGGCCTCCTTGAGCAACGCCGGCAACAAGCCCTGACTGCCCGTCATCTCGACCTCGCCAGCATCAAGACGCTCAAACAACGCATCCAACGCCCCCGAGCGACGCAGCTCCTCCACCGTCTCACGCCCACTAGCGCGAGCCGCAACAACATCATCATCATTCATCATGCATCAATCCTTTCAAACAAAAGACGGATACACAGACAATTAAACACGCCCATGTCTTGCACGTGCGTGAGCTGGCGCCCCAGAGCGTACAAGCTACGCGAGGCCTCCAGTTTGGGGCGCGTTGTGGTGGCTTGGCGAATACGGCAATACGCGTGGAAGGTACAGCGCTGGACGCGCGTGGCGGGCCAGACCTTCTTGCACGCCCTCGCGAACCCGCTGCCCCCGTCGGTGACGACCAGGGCCGGGGGCGCGATCCGGCTCATGAGCGCGCCCCAGGCCCGAGAATTCTCACTCCTAGCCGCGTACCAGCCCAGCACGCAATCGGGTGTTTGGGCGATGAGGACCACGGCGTTTGGGCCCAGGTGGATGCCGTCGACGAAGATGACCTCATGAACCTCATCGATGATCGGGCTGAAAGGCCATAACTGCCACAACGGCTCACAACGCCTACGAAACGAGCGGCCCCCACCAGGCAAATCCACCTGACGACGTCGACCCAGCAGCCAGGCCAAGAACTCATCAAGATGCTTGGCCGTGGAGTCTATTTCGTTCAGCGTCGTGATTTTGCAGGGTTTACACCGCCAGCGCTGACGACCTGTTGACGTCTTACCGTGACGGATCATGGGGCGGCCACACACAGGGCATGATGCAGTATTCACAGGAACGAGGCAAGCACGACCAACTAAAATCGTGACTTTCCCGCGCGACAAAGCCGAAAAGTCACCCTGCTAGCAACACGATTTGTCCATCCTCATAGTTGGTCCCAACCAACTAAAACATCGACTTTCCCGCACCAGAAAGCCCAAAAGTTACCCTTCCAGCAACACGCAGTGTCCTATAACCCGATTTTTCCGCACCATCACGCAGAAAAGCCAGTACAAGACCAACACGTTTTGTCCTTTAACGCCAAAGCCCCGGGCCGAGCGGCCCGGGGCTTTCCTGGCAGTGGAGCGGATGACGGGAATCGAACCCGCGTGATCTGCTTGGAAGGCAGAGGCTCTACCATTGAGCTACATCCGCGTACCCCCGGAGGGGACGTGGATGATCCTAGCGGTTATTGTCTACGTGCGCGACATTTATTCGCCCCTCCCGTATGATGGGTCAGCGGGCACCAGTCCGACGGGGTGTAGCGCAGCTTGGTAGCGCATCTGCTTTGGGAGCAGAGGGCCGCAGGTTCAAATCCTGTCACCCCGACCAGTCGCGGCACCGCTGTCGCGTCCGCCAACGTGAACGGGGGAGTGACCGTGCCGTCCTATCGCACCATCCTGACGGTCACCACCATGGCACCCGGGCACCGCCCCGAGGACGTCGAAGCGGCGGCCCGCTCCGTGACTCGGCTCGAATCCTGGGACATCGCCATCGCCTCCGGCCAGCCGCGCGTCACCGCCCGCTTCACCGCGATCGACGACGCTGACGCGCGAGCGACTCACGCCTTGATCACCGACGCCGTCAGGGGCGTCGCCGAGGTGCCGCGCTCGCGTCTCGCCGCCGTCGTGCGCGGGCGCTCCCACTACCTCACCCCCTGAGTGCGCGCCTCCGACCGGGGTGCCCAGGCCTCGTCGTTGAGCCGAGGAACAGGGGAAACGTGTGTCATTGCGCACGCGATAAGGCCGTGAGGGGCTCCATAGGCGCGTTTGGGGCGCCGAAGAGAGACATCGGGCAAAGCGTGGCGTAGACTAGGCGAGTTGTTATGCGCCCGAAATGGGCGTTCCCCGATTCGTAGACTACGGAGCGTGCGCACGTGAAGAGCACCGTTGAAAACCTCGAGCCCACCAAGGTTCGCCTGACCGTTGAGGTTCCCTACGAGGAACTGAAGTCCGAGATGGACAAGGCGTACAAGGAGATCGCCGGACAGGTCAACATCCCCGGCTTCCGTAAGGGCCACGTTCCTCCGCGCATCATCGACCAGCGTTTCGGCCGCGCCGCCGTCATCGAGCAGGTCGTCAACCAGGTCCTGCCCGGCCACTACTCCGACGCCATCAACCAGAACGACCTGCGCCCCATGGCTCAGCCCGAGATTGACGTCACCGAGATCCCGAACGCGACCGGCCCCCAGGGCGGACAGCTCGTCTTCACCGCCGAGGTCGCGGTCGTTCCCCCGTTCGAGCTGCCCGAGATCGACGAATCCATCGTCGTCGAGGTCGAGCCCACCGAGGTCACCGACGAGGACGTGCAGAAGGAACTCGACGACCTGCGCGGCCGCTTCGCGACCCTGAAGACCATCAACCGCAAGGCCAAGACCGGCGACTTCGCGACCATCGACCTGGTCGCCACGATCGACGGCGAGCAGGTTGACTCCGCCTCCGACGTCTCCTACGAGATCGGCTCCGGCTCCATGCTCGACGGCCAGGACACCGCGCTGCGCGGCACCAAGGCCGGCGACGAGGTCACCTTCACGTCCACGCTCAAGGGCGGCGACCACGAGGGTGAAGAGGCCGAGGTGACCATCACCGTCAAGGCCATGAAGGCTCGCGAGCTGCCCAAGGCCGACGACGACTTCGCCCAGATGGTGTCCGAATTCGACACCCTGGAGGAGCTGACCGAGGACCTCAAGAAGCAGGCCGCCCAGTCCAAGGAGTCCCAGCAGGCCCTCGCCGCGCGCGACGCCCTCATCGACGTCCTCCTCGACAAGGTCGAGATCGTCCTGCCCGAGTCCGCGGTCGACCACCAGGTCGAGCACCGCGTCGGCGAGGACGCCAAGCCCAAGGCGAAGAAGGAGGCCCGCGAGGCCGTCGAGAAGGAGATGCGCACCGAGCTGCTCTCCGAGGCCCTGGCCAAGAAGTTCGACGTTCAGGTCTCCCAGCAGGAGCTCATCGACTACGCGATCCAGATGTCGCAGAACTTCGGCATCGACATCAACCAGCTGTTCTCCTCCTCCCAGCAGATGGCGAACGTCGTGGCTGACCTGGGTCGCTCGAAGGCTCTCATCGAGACCCTCAAGGTCGTCTCAGTCAAGGACACGAACGGCGCCGACGTCGACCTGTCCAAGTTCTTTGGCACCGATCCGGCCACCGAAGAGGGCGCGGAGATCATCACCGAGTCTGCCGGCGAGCAGGAGTGACCCGCTGCGGGTGATCCAGCGCGCGAGTGACTAACTCGTGGGTTGAGGGGGCGAGGCTTCGGCCTCGTCCCCTCACCGCATGTACTCAGTGCACGTGCCTCGCTCATGTGCCGACAGCGAAACGGCGGCCCGGCGCGCGCGCCGGGGGGCGCGCAGCGGGTACGGTTGACACCAATGGGGCCGACTGGGCCCGCGAACAGACGAGGAGGTACGCGTGAGCGTGCACAATACCGGGGTTGCCGGCGAAGGCTCGCAGCTGGGACTGGGCGACTCGGTCTACCAGCGCCTGCTCAAGGAGCGCATCATTTGGCTGGGTGGCGAGGTTCGCGATGACAATGCGAACGCGATCTGCGCGCAGCTGCTGCTGCTCGCGGCAGAGGACCCGGACCGCGACATCTACCTGTACATCAACTCGCCCGGCGGCTCGGTGACGGCCGGCATGGCCATCTACGACACGATGCAGTACATCAAGCCGGATGTCGTCACGGTCGGCATGGGCCTGGCCGCGTCGATGGGCCAGTTCCTGCTCACTGCGGGCGCGCCCGGCAAGCGCTACATCACGCCCCACACCCGCGTCCTGCTGCACCAGCCCCTGGGTGGCGCTGGCGGCTCCGCGACGGAGATTCGCATCAACGCGGACCTGATCTTGGGCATGAAGAAGGAACTCGCAGCCATCACCGCGTCTCGAACGGGTAAGACCGTTGAGCAGGTGGAGGCCGACGGCGATCGTGACCACTGGTTCACGGCGCAGGAGGCCCTCGAGTACGGCTTCGTCGACCGCGTGATCGACAGCCCGCAGGAGATCGGAACGCGAGGAGAGAACTGATGAGCACCCAGCCCTACTTTGAGGCGGTCGCACGCCAGATGCCCCAGGCCCGCTACGTGCTGCCCGATTTCGAGGAGCGCACTGCCTACGGTTTCCGTCGCCAGAACCCCTACACGAAGCTGTTCGAGGACCGCATCGTGTTCCTGGGCGTGCAGGTGGATGACGCCAGCGCCGACGACGTCATGGCACAGCTGCTGGTCCTGGAGTCCCAGGATCCCGATTCGCTGATCACCATGTACATCAACTCGCCCGGCGGCTCCTTCACGGCGCTGACCGCGATCTACGACACGATGCAGTACATCAAGCCGCAGATTCAGACGGTCTGCCTGGGTCAGGCCGCCTCGGCCGCGGCCGTGCTGCTGGCTGCTGGCTCGCCCGGCAAGCGCCTGGCGCTGCCCAACGCGCGCGTCCTCATTCATCAGCCGGCGATGGAGGGCATGCAGGGGCAGGCCTCGGACATCCAGATCGTCGCAGACGAGATCGACCGCATGCGCGCATGGCTCGAGGACACCCTCTCGAAGCACTCGGGCAAGCCGGTGGAGCAGGTGCGCCGCGACATCGAGCGCGACAAGATCCTCACCGCCCCGCAGGCCGCCGAGTACGGCTTGATCGACCAGGTCCTGGAGTCCCGCAAGGCTCTGTGACTTGTGAGATGTTGACGAGGCCGTGGATTCCCTGTGCCGGTGAGTGCGGGGGCGCTGCGGCCTCGTCATATATGCACGCGGGGTGACGGCAGGGGACCGGTACCTTTTGTGGTGATGTGTGAACATTTCATAACAATGAGCGCGCCTGCGTGGAAAATATCCCCTTGTGCATTAGGTTATTTTCTAGTAAGTGCGACAGCGTCTCCGACCGAACGGAAAACGCTCAATCAAGTGGAGGTCTCGTGGCTCGTCTGACTGATGGCGCGGAACTGCTCAAGTGCTCCTTCTGCGGGAAGAGCCAGAAGCAGGTGCGTAAGCTCATCGGTGGCTCCGGCGCATATATCTGCGACGAGTGCATCGAGCTGTGTAACGAGATTATCGAGGAAGAGCTCGGCGCACAGCAGGCCTCGACCTCGTCGACGCCCCTGCCTAAGCCTCGTGAAATCAACGAATTCCTCAATACGTGGGTGATCGGCCAGGACCGTGCCAAGCGCGCCCTGTCCGTGGCCGTGTATAACCACTACAAGCGCGTGCGCTCGCGCGAGGCGGGCAACGCCGAGGACATGCTGGGCACGAAGTCCAACATTTTGCTGCTGGGTCCCACGGGCACGGGCAAGACCCACCTGGCGCGTTGCCTGGCCCGCCTCCTCGATGTGCCTTTCGCGATCGTGGACGCCACCGCGCTGACGGAGGCCGGCTACGTGGGCGAGGACGTGGAGAATATTCTCTTGCGCCTCATCCAGGAGGCCGACGGCGACATCAAGAAGGCCGAGAAGGGCATCATCTACGTCGACGAGATCGACAAGATCGGCCGAAAGGCTGAGAACGCTTCGATCACGCGCGACGTGTCCGGCGAGGGTGTCCAGCAGGCGCTCCTGAAGATCATCGAGGGTACGGTCGCCTCCGTACCCCCCACGGGCGGGCGCAAACACCCCCACCAGCAGTTCCTGGAGATTGACACTTCCGGCATCCTCTTCATCGCGGCCGGCGCGTTTGCGGGCATCGAGGATATTGTCAAGGGGCGCCTGGGGCGTCGCTCCACGGGCTTCGGTTCGGAGCTGAAGAGCACCTCGGAGATGGGCGACCTGTACGAGGCCGTGTCCGCCGAGGACCTGCACAAGTTCGGCATGATTCCCGAGTTTATTGGCCGCCTGCCCATCCTGACCTCCACGAAGGAGCTGACGGAGGAGGACCTGGTGCGCGTCCTCACCGAGCCGTCGAACTCTCTGGTGCGCCAGTACCAGCACCTCTTCGAGCTGGACGGCATGGACCTGGAGTTCACCCACGAGGCGCTCCTGGCCATCGCCGCGCGTGCCAACGAACGCAAGACCGGAGCGCGTGGCCTGTCCTCGATCATGGAGCAGACTCTGTCCGACCTCATGTTTGACCTGCCCAGCCGCGACGACGTTGCCCGCGTGGTCGTCACCCGCGACCTGGTGGAGGGCGTGGGCGAGGCCGAGCTGTACCCCGAACGTTCCTCGGAAGGCAAGCGCAGCGCCTGAGTCCTCTCGCTAGACTGGGGGCAGTCGATACGCACCAGGAGGATTGTATGCAGGATCGTGACGAGGCCGTGTTGGCATCGTCGGCCGACCGGGGAGTCAGCGGCATTCCCGCCGAGCTGGCGGAGGCACGCGCAACAATCGACAACATCGACGCCGCCCTCGTCCACATTCTCGCCGAGCGTTTCCGTTGCACGCAGCGCGTCGGCCACATCAAGGCGCGCCTGGACCTGCCTCCCGCAGACCCAGCCCGCGAGGCCCGCCAGGTCGAGCGCCTGCGCACGCTGGCCGCCTCCTCCGGCCTCGACCCCGATTTCGCGGAGAAGTTCCTGGGCTTCATGGTCCGTGAGGTCATCCGCCACCATGAGGACATCAAGGCCGAGTACGACGAGAGTTCGCGCCTCTAAGTGCGGGCGGGCAAACCCCGCCCCGACCTCGTTCATCGACACGCCCCGGTCGGTGCAGCGCTCATTCGCGTTCGCGTGGCTCGCATCGGTTAGACTGTCACGAGTTGGTTCAAGGGTGTTTGGGGATAGGATCGATGGTTAATCTTGGCGATATCGCGAAGGCGACGGGCTTTTCGAAGGCGACCGTGTCTCGTGTCTTATCTGGTGACCCCAGCTTCACTGCGAAAGAATCCACCCGACACCGAGTGATTCAGGTCGCCAACGAGCTCGGCTACGCGCTGCGCACATCCCGCTCCAGCATCCCCCTGACCATCGCCGTGCTCGAAAACTTCGACCCGTCCAACGGGCCCCAAGACTCCTACTTTTCCGACGTGCGCGAGGCGCTGCGCGAACGAGCAGCCGAGAACATGATGTCTCTGACGTTCTTCCCGGACGTGCGTGCCCTGGTCGAGGCCGGGCAAGACTACTCTGGCTTCGTGTCCCTTGGCCCCGCGCCCCTGACGCGGGACAACCTGGAGGCGTTGCACGAGGCGCTGCCCCACGGCGTGTTCATCGACATCAATCCCGCTCCCACGCTCTTCCACTCCGTGCGCCCCGACCTGCAACAGACCGTCATCGACGCAATCTACGCGCTGCGCGAGAGCGGCCGGGAGCGCATCGCGTTCATCGGTGGCGACGGGCACGTGATGGGCAGCCACGTGTTTGGCCAGGACCCGCGTACCGTCGCCTTTGACGAGTGGGCGCGCCTGCTGGCTATGCCTATCGAGGGTCTTGTCCGTGCCTCTGGTCCCTTCTCTGTGGACAACGGCCGACGCCAGGTCGACGAGCTGGTTGAGTCCCTGGGTGAGGACCTGCCCGACGCGATCCTGGTCGCCGCAGACTCACTCGCCGTGGGCGTCCTCCAGGCGCTATCTGCGCGAGCGATCCGCGTGCCCGATCAGGTCGCTGTCGTCTCCATCGACAACCTCGAGGTATGCCAGTACACGGCTCCGCCGCTGAGCTCCTACGCGATAAAACGTTCCGAGCTGGCCGAGACGGCCCTCATGCTGCTGTCCGACTCGATCGTGGGGCGCTTCACGCACAAGCATCACGTGCTTCTGTCGACTCAGCTGGTTGCGCGCCAGAGTTTCGTGCCCGCTACGGCCGAACCCGAGTCCTGAGCGCCGGGCGGAACTCGCGTCGAGGGCCAATAGGCAGCCGGTGGCGGCGCGGTGGGCACTCACCGCGCCGCCGCCGGTTTCATCTCAGATGAGCGAGAGCGTCACGTCGAGGACCTGCGTGTCACTCGCGTCGACGTGGAACTCATCGTGGACCGGTGAGCCCCACGAATCGTCTCCGCCGACCCCCATCTGAGCGGTGAGGAGGCGCAGGTAGGTCGCCGCGCGCTGCTCAGGCGCGGGCATCTCCCACCAGTGCCCGGCCTGCTCGATCTGGGCCGAGGAGTAGGGCAGGAGCGAGACGCCCAGCTCGCCGCGCGCCTCGATGCGCAGGCCATGGCCCTCGGCGTCCCTCACCTCGCACCAGCGCGTACCTGGGTGGTAGCCGCACTCCTGCGGTACCGCGTAGGGCGCGAGTCCCTGCACCGCGGTGTCCTCCCACACGCCGAGGTTCGCCCCGTCCAGGCGATCCGCGTATGCCTCAACGGGGCCGAGGCCGTAGAAGCGCAGGTGGTCAATCGAGGACGGCAGTGCCCACTCCACGCCGAAGCAGGGCATCGTCGGGAGTCCCTGTGCGCCCGGGTAGGTCGCGGTCAAGCGGATCGTGCCGTCGGCGCGCAGCTCGTAGCAGACCGGAACGATCACGTCCTCCAAGCCCGCGAGCTTGTACTCGTAGGTCACGACAACGCCGCCGGGTCCCTCCTCGACGCTGGTGTCCACGCAGCGCGCGTAGGAACCCGCCGTCGTCCAGCACGCGCGATCGAATCCGTGGCCGCACCCACGGTCGTTGTCCGTGAGCGGACGGAAGGTGGTCAGGCGCGGCGGGCGCAACACCATGGCCGTCTGGCCGCGCTTCCACTGGACGATGCCGCCCGCCGTGCGAGACAGCAGCGCCTCGTTGTCGCCCTCGCGCATGCCGATGTTCCAGCGGCCCACCGTGAAGGAGGCCCCGCCCGCAGGCGCGGTGTCGGCCACCTCGGGACGCGAGTGGATCGTCTGCCCGACGGACACGACGTGTCCGGCCTCGCACCAGGGCGTATCGGAGGCCAGGACGAGCGCGGCCTCCAAAACGATCTCGCGCTGCGTGTCAGCCAGCAGATCGCCCGGCCAACCCACGGCCACGGCGCTCTCCTCGCCAGGGACAGCCACGGCCTCATACGTCTCCTCCCACGCGACCTCGCCGTCGGCGAGCACGCGAGCGCGGATGCACAGATCGGAGGCAGGGGCGGGCAGCGCCACCGCGGACACCGCGATCCCATCCGAGCTCGGGGTGAGCGTCACGGGGGAGTAGAAGGCCTTGACGGCCTGCGCCTGGGGCTTAGGCGTTCGATCCGCAAACAGGATGCCGTCGCAGGAGAACTCCCAGTCGCACGGGCGGTCACCGAAGTCGCCGCCGTAGGCCAGGAAGTCCCCACCCGACGCGACCGTGGCCTCGTGGTACAGGGCCTGATCGACGAGGTCCCAAATGAAACCGCCACCATATTCGGGGTAGCTCTCCAACGCCGTGTAGAGCTGAAGACCACCCACCGAATTACCCATCGAGTGCATGTACTCGCACGACAGGTAGGGCTTCTTGGGAGCAGAGCGCAGGTACTCCTCAATCGCGTCGGGCAGCGCGTACATGCGCGACTCGATATCGGAGGCGTCGTCGAACTCGCGATCCCAGGTCACGCCCTCGTAGTGGACCGGGCGCGCCGGATCCAGCTCGCGCGAGCGGCGGTACATCGAGCGGAACACCTCACCGCCATACGATTCGTTGCCCAGCGACCAGATGAGCACGCTCGCGTGGTTACGATCCTGGCGTACCATCGACTCCACGCGATCCACGCACGCGCCCTCCCACTCCATCTTCGAACCCGGAATCGCCGTCTCGGGCGTCGGAATGTCGCCCGGCGTGCACCACGAGCCGTGGGTCTCCAGGTTCGCCTCGTCGATGATGTACAGCCCAAACTCGTCGCACAGATCCAGGAAACGTGTGTCGTTGGGGTAGTGACTGGTACGAATCGCGTTGATGTTGAGCTGCTTGCACAGCTTAACGTCCGTGATCATGGTCTCCAGCGACACCGTGCGGCCCGTGCGCGGATCGAACTCGTGACGGTTGGCTCCGCGGAAGATCAGGCGGCGCCCGTTGAGCATGAAGACGCCATCGACAATCTCGAAGCGACGGAATCCCACGCGCTGGCTCACGCGCTCCACGCTCACCCCGTCGGGGCCGCGCAGCTCGAGGGTCAGCGTGTACAGAGCCGGCGACTCCGCACTCCACGGGGACACATCCGCCAGGTCGGCAGTCAGCTCCACGCGCTCCGCGCTCGCGGGCCCCTCGGTGCGCCATGCGACCTTCCCGTCCGGGTCCGTCAGCTCGGCGGCCACGGTCAGGCCCTCGCAGGCCCCCGCGATGGTGGCCGCGACGCTCAGGCCGCCCGAGCCGCTCGCGTGGTCGTAGTCGGCGCCCACCTCGAGGTTCTCCACGTGGGCTGTGGGCAGCGCCACCAGGCAGACCGAGCGGAACAGGCCGTGGAATCGCCAGGAGTCCTGGCCCTCCAGCCAGGAGGCGCTGGAGTGCTCGTAGCACACGACGACGATGTCGTGCTGCTCCCGGTCGTCGGCCAGGGCGCCCGTGATGTCGAACTCGCTGGCCGTGTAGCCGTCCTCGCAGTAGCCGACGAACGTGCCGTCCACCCAGATGTAGAGGGCCGTCGCGAAGCCGTCGAAGCGCACTCGCACGCTGCCGCGCGCATCCAGGGTTTGCGCCACGGCCTCGTCCAGTGTGAAGGAACGACGGTAGACAGCGACGCGGCAGTCCGCGGGAGCAGCGGGGGCCTGCGGGTCCTCGTGCCCATCCCAGGGCATCTGGATGTTGACGTAAGCCGGGGGCCACAGTCCCTCGGTTTCAAGCGTGGAGGGGACGGGCACTGCATGCACGTGCCCCTGAGTGAACGCACTGGTGGGGTTCTCCAGCGACACGCACTTGCCCGAGGTCAGTGCCACCTCCCAGATTCCGTCGAGGCTCTGGCGGGGCGCTGTGGAGCGGTGCGAGGAGCGGGCGCTCAGTCGATTGACAGCGAAGGCCTGCGGATCGTGGAGCCAGGCCGGGTTGGGCGTGTGGATAAGAGCGGTGCGGGACATGGAGACCTCCGAATGTGCGACGTTGCGTATGGAGCGAACTTGCTCTGCAATCAGGGTAACCGGTTGTTTCGATGAACGCAACTAGGTAACCGATAAACTGTCTGTAATCAAGAACACCGTTGCGGTACTTGGGTAAATACGTTAACTTAAAGGTGTCCAACTTAGAGTTGCTTCGAAGGAGAGGGACCATGTCGCACAACCAGGGTGCACACAAGAGCTGGGTATCGCGCATCTGCTACGCGATCGGCAATCTGGGACAGGCTGCGTACTACAACGCGCTGTCGACATTCTTTGTCACCTACTACGCGGCGCAGACACTGTTCCGCGACTACGAGGCCGAAGAAGCCACGGCGATGATCGGCATCATCACGGCACTCGTCTTCATAATTCGTATCGTCGAGATCTTCATCGACCCGCTGCTGGGTAACCTGGTGGACAACACGACCACGCGCTGGGGCCGCTTCAAGCCCTGGCAGGTGATCGGCGGTGTCGGCTCATCGATCCTGCTCTTCGCGATCTTCACCGGACTTTTTGGCCTGGTCAACGTCAACAAGGGTGTTTTCATCGTTGTCTTCATCATCGTCTTCGTGGTGCTCGACGTCCTGTACTCGCTGCGCGACATCTCCTACTGGGGCATGATCCCCGCCCTGTCTTCCTCCTCGGAAGAGCGAAGCGTCTATACCGCCCTGGGTACCTTCACCGGCTCGATCGGCTACAACGGTGTCACCGCCATCGTCGTCCCCGTGGTCGCATTCTTCGGCAGCGTGGCCGGCGCTGGGGCTGAGAGCCAGGCAGGCTGGAGCGGTTTTGGCGCGGTCGTTGGAATCCTCGGTATCATCACCTGCCTCGCCGTCGCATTCGGTACCCGCGAGGAGGAAAGCGTCCTGCGCGATCCGGGAGACAAGTCCAGCCCCCTCCAGGCGTTCCAGGCGATCGGTCGCAACGACCAGCTGCTGTGGGTGTCCCTGTCCTACGTCCTGTACTCAATCGCGAACGTCGCGACCACAGGCTTCATGATCTACCTCTTCAAGTTCGTGCTGCGCCTGCCCGACAGCTACTCGATCGTCGGCATCATCGCCTTCGTCGTCGGCCTGATTGTCACGCCCCTGTACCCGGCGATTAACCGCCGCGTGCCGCGCCGCTACCTTTACCTCGGTGGCATGGTGCTCATGGCTATCGCCTACATCTTGTTCATCCTCTTCTCCACAAACCTCACGATCGTTTTCATCGCCCTGGTTCTCTTCTACCTGCCCGCCACCTGCATCCAGATGACCGCGATCCTGACAATCACGGACTCTGTCGAGTACGGCCAGCTCAAGACCGGCAAGCGCAACGAAGCCGTGACCCTGTCTGTCCGACCCATGCTGGACAAGATCGCCGGCGCCCTGTCCAACTCCATCGTCGGTTTTGTCGCCATCGCGGCCGCCATGACCAACGACGTTGATCCCGACCTGCTGACCACCGCGAACATCGAGACCTTCAAGACCGCGGCCTTCTACGCGCCCCTCGGCGTCATTGTCCTGGCCTTCCTGGTCTTCGCCTTCAAGGTCAGCCTGACGGAGAAGAAGCACGGCGAGATCGTCGAGAACCTCAAGCAGAACATGAGTCGCGCCGACATCACGGAGGGCTAAGCTCTCGCGGTCCTGACAAGAGGCCTGTTGGGTGAGGAAAGGGGGGCGGGGGACGCGCGGGCGTTCCCCGCCCCCCTTTGTGTCAAGGATCGACAAGGCCGGAGCTGGCCTCGCTCTCACCATGCCCCACGCGAGGCTCAGCCTTGTGCGTACACGGCCGCCACGGCCTCGTACCGGTGTTCCCAGGGTTGTCTGATGAAATTCTGCGCGCGCTCCCCGATAGTTTTCAGGTAGCTTTCAGGATAGAGGGCTGTAATCTATCTCGGAAGTGAGACCCACACCCTAAAATTCTTCAAGGAGTTTCAATGAAGACTCGCACGCAGACGCGCGTCCTTGCAGTCATCGCTCTCACCCTGGCGGCGGCCCTGAGCGCCTGCGGATCGCAGACGCAGAACTCGTCCTCTTCGACCAACGGCGGCAATTCAAGCTCCTCATCCTCCCGTGGCGGCTCCGGCTCGGGAAATGGGGCGGCATCCAACGACCCCAACCTCGTGTTCGCCCAGTGCATGCGTGAGAAGGGCTTCGACGTGCCCGACACGGGCCTGACCCCCGACCAGCTCAAGGACAACTCCGACGCCTTCAACAACGCCCTCAACGAATGCATGGCGAAGGTTTCCAACCTCACCGGCGAGGACGACCTGACGAATGACCCGGCGGGACGCGAAGCGCTGATCAAGGGCGCGGAATGCCTGCGCGGCCTCGGCTACGACGTGAAGGACCCCGAGCCGGGCAAGGGCGTGAACCTGCAGGACATCCCTCAGGACGCGATCAACAAGTGCTTCGGCAACCCCGGAGGCGCCAAGTGAGTCGACCGCGAACCCCACGCCTCGCGGCATCACTCGCGATGCTGGTCCTCGCCGGAATGACGCTGTCGGCCTGCTCGGGCACGAACGCGGCTTCCGACGCGCCCCAGTCTTTCGACGGGGCCACCGCGACGGTCGAGCGCGGAGACCTGGTGGGGGAGACCACCGTCCAGGGAACCCTCCAGTACGCCGACTCCTACACGCTCAAGAGTGCCTTCGACGGCGTCGTCACCGCCCTGCCCACGCCCGGCACGACCCTCACGCAGGGATCGCACGTCTACACGGTGGCCGGCAACAACACCTACCTGCTCCACGGGGCGACCCCCGCGTGGAGGACCTTCGAGGAAGGCATGAGCGACGGCGAGGACGTCACCCAGCTGGAGAGCGCGCTCTCCGAGCTCGGCTATTTCGAGGCCACCCCGAACGCCCACTTCGACTGGAACACGATCGCCGCGATCAAGCGCTGGCAGAAAGCCCTGACGCTGCCGCAAAACGGCACGCTGCCGCTGGGAACCGTGCTCTTCGCCCCCGAAGACATGCGTATCGGCGCGCTCAAGTCCCGCGTGGGCGACACGGCGACCACCGAGACGGAGCTCTTCACGGCCTCGTCCTCGCGTCAGATCATCTCCGCGAACCTCAAGCTCTCCGACCAGGCCCTGGGCGTCGTCGGAAACTCCGTGACCATTCGCCTGCCCGGATCCGCCGCATCGACGACCGGCACGATCACGGCCGTCGAACCCCCCAGGGATAAGCCTGGCGACGAGGGCTCCAAGGAGACGACCAAGGAGCGTATCGTCCCGATCACCGTGACCCCGGACGACACGTCGGCCCTCGACGGCACCCAGGAGGCCTCCGTGTCTCTCGGGCTCACCTCCCAGACGCGCAAGGATGTCCTCTCCGTGCCCCTGGGTGCGCTCGTCGCGCTGACCTCCGAGCAGTTTGGTGTCGAGGTCGTTGACGAGGCCGGCACCGTGACCCGGGTCCCGGTCACCGTCGGCATGTTCGCGGGCGACCGCGTCGAAGTGAGCGGCGACGACATCGCCGAAGGCCAGCGCGTGGTGGTGCCCAACCGATGAGCCATATCCTGGAATTGACCGACGTGCACCGGTCCTTTGGCTCACCCCCCGTGCACGCCTGCAACGGAGTATCCCTGAGCGTCGATGAGGGCGAGTTCGTCGCCATCGTCGGCCCCTCGGGCTCCGGGAAATCCACCCTGCTGAACCTCATCGGAACGCTGGATCGCCCCACCTCGGGGAGCGTGTGCATCGGTGGAACCGACGTGTCCTCGTTGCGCGACACCGAGCTGTCGGGCGTGCGTTCCTCCCTCATCGGCTTCGTCTTCCAGCAGTTCCACCTCACGGCCGGCGTGTCGGCCCTGGACAACGTGGCCGACGGGCTGCTCTACCGGGGTGTGCCCCGGGCCAAGCGCCGCGAGGCCGCGCGTGAGGCGCTCACCCGAGTGGGCCTCGGACATCGCATCGACCACAAGCCCCACCAGATGTCGGGAGGCGAACGTCAGAGGGTCGCGATCGCGCGCGCCATCATCGGCCACCCGGCCCTGCTGCTCGCGGACGAACCGACCGGCAACCTGGATTCGCGCTCCGGCGCCTCCATCGTCGCCCTGCTGCGCGAGCTCAACGAGGCCGGCACCACCATCATCGTGATCACCCACGACAACGAGCTGG